>JAYUJO010000034.1:0-7695 GCA_043765215.1 Rickettsiales bacterium
AAATTATACAAAATTAAATCAGGCTTAGACCGCTCTAAGCCTGATTTCTTCTAATATTTCAGTTATGGATAAGCAAAAATTATCCATAACTGGGGTTAAATAAATAATTTTAAAATTAATTATCTAGTTAGAGAATCAAGTAGTCTTTGAGCAGCCTCTGGAACTTTATTAGCAGCTTGCAGAGCAGTAATAGATGCAACCATCGTACGGAGGGTTTCAGCATATTTTTGCGCTGTAAGTACATAATCAGTTTTCAAGTAAGAATTTGCCGCTTTTTCCGTAACGTTAGTAGTAGCGCGAAGCGCATCAGATGCATCAAGTACATTTGATTTCTGATTAGTTATTATCGCTTGTTCTTCACGCACTTTATTTAGTGAAGTTAATATAACGTCTAAAGCAATACTTCTAGCAGCAAGACTTGTTTTATCAGTAATATTAATCTTCATGTCATCTTGTAATAAAGATGCTAGTTCAGTAATATGAACTTGTTGAGCAGTGGCAGTAAGAGCAGTGCTCAGTGTTGCAAGAGGAGTACTTGCAGCAGTACCTCCATTAATACTAAACATTTGGGTTAGTTGAACTAAAGTAGCATTTTTAAATGTAACACCAGCACCATTTGCAGTTTGAAGAGCTTTTGTAGTAACAGGAGCCATTAAATCAAGCTTTGCTTTTTGATCAGCACTTAAATCATTAATGAATGTTGCAAATTGATTGGCATTAACTGTTAATGCTTGTACAGCAAGACCCTCAGCAGCCTTAACCGCAGCAGAAGCAGATGCAGCGCCAGTTACTAATGGATTAAGACCTATTGCAGCAGTTCCTGCATCACTCGATGCTGCATAAATAGCTCCAACAGCAACAGCAGTAGCAGCACCAGATGCAATTGTGTGAGTTACAACTACATCTACTAAAGTCTTGCGCGCAGCAAGGTTACCAACTCCTTCATCAACATTTTTAGTTGCAAGAACAGCTTGTGCAGCTAATTTTTCAGCAGCAGCTACTGCAGCAGGCATTGTTGCAGCACCAGTTACTAATATATTGCCTCCAATTGCAATAGTACCAGCATCAGCAGAACCTGCATAGACAACAGCAACAGCAGCAACAGTTAATGCTGCTGACGCATTCGTATGAAGCGATATAACATCTGTTAATGTAGCATTAGTTGCAGTGGTACCAATGGTAGTATTGATAGCTGAAGTAGTTATAAAGCTATCTAAAGAAATAAGTTCCGCAATGGCCACTGCTTGTACTGTAGTTGCAGCATTTGCAACTAATGCATTGCCTCCAATTGCAGCAGTTCCAGCATTCTTAGAAGCTGCATAAACTGCAGCTACAGCTCCAGCGTTAGCCGCAGCACTAGCTGCAGTTTCATTAGTAAATATTACATCTAATAAAGTTGTATGCTGGGCAGTACTAGTAGTACCTGTGGTACTTCCCAATATAGCATTATGAATAAAATTATTATTTTTAACTTTAGCATCTGCAATGTCTACCGCAGTTGCATAGTAATTAGTCTTAGCAACAGCATTAGCATCAGTAGTAATAGCAGCAATAGTTTTATTTATACTAACATCAATTGAAGTTCTAAATAATTTTCCTTTTGAAAAATCACTTACTGAAACTGTTAGAGTGTCAGTAATAGAAGGTCCAACTTGCACTCCAATATCTGATGCATCTCCACCTAAAAGATTTTTACCATCAAATTGCGCACTATCGATTACGAATTTCATGAAATCAACTTTATCATTCAAGCTATTCTGTAAAATATTAAGTTTATCATCTGATAGTACACCAGCGCTGTTAATAATTTTAATACATTCCTGCATTGATTTTGTTATTGTATTCAAGTATTCATCAGTAATTTGTAGTAAGTTAACGCCATAAGAAGTATTTTTTGCTATAGCGCCTAAGATTATTTCATTATCTCTTAATGAATTACCTAGGAAAGAATCAACTACTGATACTAATTTATCGGTGCCAGTTGCTAAACTTTCTCCAAGTAAACTCGAGTATCTTTGGGCTGCATCTACTTCTCTAGATACCAGGCCGGTTAGATCGTTTGCTAATGTTAAAGCCATAGTTTATTCTCCATTTAAGAATTTTTTAAATTTATAAGTACTTAAGTTTTAGATTTTCTTTGATAATTTTTTAATATGTACATAAAAATTTAGCAAAAAAATATATTAAAGAAAGATTGAAAAATTCATAATATGCTTAATCCTTAATCAGCAAGAACTATGCCACGAAAATTTATAAAATAAAAAAAGTCGTTAATTAGCTAACGACTAAAAGATGATGAAAATATATAATTGAAAGTTTTATTTTTTTAATAAACTCTCAATAATATTAAAATTCTCATATGATGAGTCATAAAAAAATCTTAATTCTGGAGAATATTTTAAATTAATTTTTTTGGTAACAAAATCTCTAATGGAATATTGAGATAATGCAAGAGCAGAAACTATTTGATCAGCTGTTAATGTTGTATTAAATGGAACAAAAAAACAATTTGCTGATCTTAAATCCGGGCTAATATTAACTTTAGTAATAGTTAGTGGGCAATTATCAAGGCAGAATTCTAACTGCCCACCTTTTCTAAAACATTCGATCAAACTCTCATGTATAATTTGAGATACTTTAAGCTGTCGTTGCGATTGCGGTTTTTCCCTTAAACTTAATTTAAAGCTTTTTTTGTTCTTCGACAATTTCAAATACCTCAACTTTATCGCCAACTTTTATGTCGTCGTAATTTTCAAAAGCAATACCACATTCGTAACCTTCTCTTAACTCCTTCACATCTTCTTTGAAACGTTTTAGAGTTTTAAGTTTACCCTCATGAATCACAATATCTTCGCGCAATAATCGAACGCCGGCTCCGCGTTTAATGACTCCACGTGTGACATAGCTACCAGCAACTTTACCAACTTTAGTAACATTAAAAACTTCGCGTATATCAACAGAACCAATATATACTTCACGGATAATTGGCGATAGCATACCGCTCATTATAGCTTTAATATCATCAAGTAAGTTATATATGATTGAATAATAACGAACATCTACTTTATTTTTATCTGCCTCAGATGCAGCTGAAGGATTAGCCCTGACGTTAAAACCAAGAATAATAGCTTTAGAAGCCTGCGCTAGAGTAATATCAGATTCAGATATTCCACCAACAGCATTATGCAAAATTCTTATTTTAACTTCATCACTAACGATTTTATTCAAACTGCTTATTATTGCCTCAATTGAACCTTGAACGTCGCCTTTAATAATAATTGGCAACTCTTTAATTCTGCCATCACCCGACGCTTTTAAGAATAAATCTTCTAAACTAGTTTTTGAGGCCGTAACTTTAAGATCTTTAGCTTTTCTTAAACGGTAATCAATAATATCTCTAGCTTGCTTATCAGTTGAAACAACATTAAATATATCACCAGCTAGTGGTGCCTCATTAAAACCATAAGCTTCAATTGCAAGTGAGGGAAATGCTTCAGGAATTGTTCTGCCCTTATCATTACAAATTCTTTTTAAGCGGCCATAAGTTGTACCAGCCATAACGATATCTCCTTTGCGAAGAGTTCCTCGTCTGACAATCATAGTTGCAATCACACCTCGGCTTGAATCAACTCTTGCCTCAACAACAACACCAGATGCAACGCCATTATGATTTGCTCTTAAATCCTGCATCTCTGCAACTAATAGAATTGTTTCTTCTAGTTTATCTAAGTTTAATTTTTGTTTGGCAGAAACACCAACAGTCATAACATCACCACCAAAATCTTCTGGCACTAAATCATGAATTAAAAGTTCCTGCTTCACTTTTTCAATATCTGCATCCGGCTTATCAATTTTATTTATAGCAACAATAATAGGCACTCCAGCTGCTTTAGCATGACTGATCGCCTCAATAGTTTGAGTCTTGATGCCATCATCTGCAGCAACTACTAGGACTACTATATCTGTCACCTGCGCGCCCCTAGTACGCATTTCTGTAAAAGCTTCGTGTCCAGGAGTGTCAATGAATGTAATCATACGCTCATCAGACATAGTCACGCTATAAGCGCCAATATGTTGAGTGATGCCACCAGCTTCCCCGGCAACAACATCCGTAGATTTTAATGCATCTAGTAATGAAGTTTTACCATGATCAACGTGGCCCATAATTGTAACAATTGGAGCTCTTGGAATCATGTCCTCATCATTATCAATTTTGTCGATTAATGTATTTTCAATATCAGATTCTTTATAACGCTTAACAGTATGACCAAAACTAGTTACTACCAATTCTGCAGTATCTGCATCAATTGATTGGTTGCTAGTGGCCATGACTCCTAGTTTCATAAGCTCACGAATTACATCTGCAGCGCGCTCTGTCATACGGTTTGCAAGATCAGCAACAGTAATGACTTCTGGCACAATCACCTCGCGGTAGACTTTGTCCGCTTTATTATCTCCTTCATTTTTTCTGCGCTCTTTGGCTCTTGCTCTTTTAATCGATGCAAGTGATCTTGTTCTAAATGGCCCACCGCTTGAATCTTCATTCAACATATGAAGAATATCAGTTTTTTTTAGCTTTTTTTGTTCAACTACTTTAGGCTTAACAATTGCTGTTTCTTCCTCAACTTTTTTATCATCATCCTTTGTTGAAATAATTGGTTTGTTTTTTGAAATATCATCAGCAATTATTACTGGTTTCTCAACTTCAGTTTTAACATCTGAATCTTTATCATCTTGTTCTTCTTGAACAGGTTCAACTTCAATTTTCTCTGGTAAAGACTCATTTTTAAGTTCTTTTTCAGGAAGTTGATTGATCTCAGCTAGTTTGGATAATGTGCTTATTGGTGATAAATTATCTTCATCATCAATAGATCTTTGCAAAGCAGCAAGGCGTCTATCATTCATATCTTGTGATGACTCTGAAGAAAAGCTATTGCTACTTAAAGATAAAGTTCCACCTGATGCTTTCCCACGTTTTACTTCTACAACTACTCCACTGCCACTTGTGCCCTTAGACAGGTTTTTAGAATATACAGACTTATTGCCTAAACTAAGTTTATTGCCCAAAGTTAATTTACCGCCGCCAAGTGTTAGTTTTTTTTCTTTTTGTTCTTGTTGGTTATCTGTCATGTGCCCTAAATATTATATCTACTCAAATGTTCTTTAGTTTAAGCTTAATTATCCATAATTCATCAAATCAAACTATTCGTTAGTGTATTTTGGATATAATACACTAACATTTTATAAAAATCATCTGTAAAACTACAAATCATTTTCCTTTGATTGATCTTTAGCAAAATTAATTAAATTTATTATTTCTTCATTGCTCATTACATTGTCTGGAACAATGGATTTAAATTCGTCAATTGATACTTCAGCTAAATCTTCTAGAGTTTTAATGCCATATTCAGCTAATTTTAAAATATATTCAGGAGGCATTTCTAAATTATCCAATAATTCTTGCTCAACTCCTAGTTTTTCCAAATCTTCAATAATAATTTCATTTTGCTCTTCTAAGCAAGTTATAGCACGGTTTTGTAGCTCTTCAACCAATTCCTGATTAAATCCCTCAATTGATGCTAAAGAAGTTATATCTGAATAAGCTAATTGTTCAATTGTAGTATATCCTTCAACCGAAAGCAACTGAGCGACAACTTCATCAACTCCTAAATTCTCAACAAATAAATTTGTGATTTTATTAAATTCCTCAGTGCGACGTTTAGATTCTTGATCCTCGGTCATCACATCAATCACCCATCCAGTTAATTTTGAGGCTAGCCTAACATTTTGCCCTCTTCTGCCGATAGCCAAACTTAGCTGATCTTCTGGAACAATAGTTTCTAGTCTTTTTTTCTCTTCATTAAAAACAATTTTGCTAATTGTCGCCGGCGTCATTGCATTAATTGCAAACTGAACTATATTTTTATCCCAATTAATAACATCAATCTTTTCACCACCAAGTTCTGTTGTAATTGAGCGCACTCTGCTTCCGCGAACGCCAACGCATGAACCAACTGGATCGATCGACACATCAGATGCAAAAACAGCAATTTTAGCTTTAGAGCCAGGTTCACGCGCAATTGCTCTAATTTCAATTAGATTATCATAAATTTCTGGAACTTCCATTTCAAATAATTTCTTTAAAAAATCATCGTCAGTACGTGATAGGAAAATTTGTGGCCCTTTTTGTTCTTTTTTAACTTCTTGAACATAGGCTTTAATTCTATCACCTACCTTAAACATTTCTCCACGAATTTGCTGAGTTTTCTTTAATATTGCTTCCGCTCTGCCAACATCGACAATGATATTACCAAACTCGATTCTTTTAACTGTGCCGTTAAGAATATCGCCTTTTCGGTCTTTATAATTTTCATACTGACTTTCTCTTTCAACTTCCATGACTCTTTGCACAATAACTTGCTTGGCAGTCTGAGCTGCAACGCGCCCTAGATCAATAGGAGGAAGTAATTCAAAAATCTCTTCATCAATTTTTGCATCAGCGCGAATTAATAAGGCATCTTCTAAAGCAATATCTTGAAAACTATTATCTACTTCATATACAACTTTTCGAATTCTATATAAACTAATTTTACCAGAGTTAGTATCAATTTGAGCGCTGATATTTTGCTCCAAACCATATTTTTTGCGACCAGCAGTTTGAACAGCCTGCTCCATTGCCTCAATTAATTTTGCCTTTGGAATGCCGCGTTCTCGCGAGACTGCGTCAACTATTTGCAAGATTTCAGCTTTGCCAAAATTATCCATATTAACTCTCTTTATTTATTGTTTCTTTTTTATTTAATAAGTTTTTGAACATTTCATCTGTTAAAACTAGCTTAGCATTTTTGATATTATCATAGTCAAATAATAAATCTATATTCTTAGATTGAAGTTTAACTTTCTCATCTTCAATGCCCATTAATTTACCTCGAAAAGATAAATTTCCATTGTAAGCGCTTTTGAGGCGAATTTTAACTTCGCTGCCGCTGAACTTTGTATAATCAGCTATTTTAGTCAATGGTCGCTCTACACCTGCTGATGAAACTTCTAAGAAATAGTTACCAGGTATAACGTCTTCAACATCCAAAAGAGCAGATATATTTCGGCTGACTTTTTGACAATCGCCAACTTGCACCTTTTGATCTCCTGGACACTCAATCAAAATCTCAACAATTTTTGTAGCAGATCCTCGCACCATGACTTTTACTAATTCAAAGCCAAGAGAGTTAATTGTCTCTTCAATTATTTTAGTTATTTTATTTTCCATATATCTCTTAATTAAAAAAGGTGAGCTAGAGGCTCACCTTAAATAAATGTTTTTTATTTAAATTTTCTTAAAAAACAATATAAATGAATTTTTTTTATTTTACAAGTTATATCATTTTTTTAATTCTTTTAATTTAAGCAAAACATCATTTGCATGGTTTTTGGCAGAAACATTTGGCCATATAAAAGCAATATTTCTGTTCATATCTATCAAAAAAGTTGCTCGATTAATGCCCATATATTTTTTTCCAAACATAGATTTTTCTACCCAAGTACCATATTTCTCACATATTGCGCCATCTAAATCGGCACCTAAATGAAATGCTAAACCATATTTGCTACAAAATTTAGCATGAGAAGCTAGGCTATCTTTAGATATGCCAATAATTTCAACATTTAAAGATTCAAACTCATTTTTCAGTAAATTAA
>JAYUJO010000035.1:0-2926 GCA_043765215.1 Rickettsiales bacterium
GGCCATATGACTAGGCAAAATTTTGGTCAATTGTTAAAAAAGGCAACAATTAAAGCAAATATGGATCCAGATCGTGTTTCCCCCCATATATTAAGGCATAGCTTTGCCAGTCACCTGCTAGAAGGTGGCGCCGATTTACGAGTAATTCAAGAGTTACTGGGTCATTCCGATATCGGTACAACCCAGATATACACTCAAGTGCAAATGGGATATTTGAAAAAAGTATTGAAAGATTTCCACCCACTTGAGCAAAGAGAAAAAAATTAAGGTATTAAAATTTAATCAATATCTAGATTTTCAAGATTAGATACTACTCCAATTATTTCTTGAACTTCCTTATCATCAAAAATCTTAGAGCTAGTACCTACACCCTCGATCATTGTTTGAAGTTCCTCAGCGCTAACATCGCGATTCATGCAGTTAGAAACTGTATATTTTAGGAAACTAAGATTATACTCTTGCTCAAAAGAGGCATCATCATAATCAACGTCATTATTAGCAAAAACAGCTTCGGCTAATTCTTTATTTTGTTTATAACATGCATAATCAAAGGCAGTATATCCTTTAACATCTAGAGCTTTGGTATTCGCGCCATAAATAACGAGCAGTTTAGCTGCGTCAATATTACTATGTAATGCCGCCGCCAAGTGAAGAGGTGATGCATTAAAATGACCAATGGCATTTACGTCGGCTTTATTGTTTAAAAGCAATTTCATTACTGCTAAATTATTTTTTAGGGTCGCATAATGTAGAGCCGTATTATTATCTGAGTCAGCTGTATTAACATCAGCTTTAGCGTCGATTAGTACTTGTAGTATATCTAGTTTATTAAAATTAGCTGCAAGAAACAATGGAGTAACTTTGTTCATATCTCGGGCTTCGATATTTGCATTAAGAGCAATTAATTTTTGCATCCCATCTTTATCATCTCCCATAACAACGTGATGAATTCGGCTGGTTCCATCGCTATCAACATCGTTTACATTTGATGCATTACAGCTCGGCCAAGCTCCACTTAGCTCTGGTGATGCGCTTTTTTCTATATGAAAAATCTCGGACGAAACAAAATTAATAATTTCTTGGTTTCCTCTGAGTTTAGCAAGATCTAATAAATTTATACCCTGCCCAATTTGAACTTCAGTATTTGCACCATTCTCAATTAAAAACTTTATCATTTCAACATTACTTCTCAACACTGCATGGCAAAGGGCAGTCTATTGATCATTTGTTTTAGCTTCAGTATTTGCTTTATAATATAATAAAATTCTTGCTACAGCGATTTGATTACTCATGACAGCACAATGAAGAGCTGTTAATTCTTTAGGTCCTTGCTCATTAACATCAGCTCCTTTATCCCTTAATAAATCAGTTATGAGGTTTAAATCACCACCTATAGCTGCAAAATGCAATTGTGGTAATGATTGGGCTAATTCCGAAGTTTCTTTATTTTTCATAATATTAATACCTTTAAAATCCTTACTATTTTTTCAACCCCTGGATCATATAAGATAAATTTATTATGGCAAGAAATATTTAAATTCTTTTACAAAAATCCCTGCAGGCCAATGCCAATATATTCTACTTTGTTATTATAAAACTGACCATGGATGGATTTTCCTCTGTAATATTCAAGCATTAGCTGCACTTTGTGACTAAGTAAGGATTCATTTTCAAATTGGACACCAGTTTTTATTGAAATGCCAGGATAATATTTTTGATTTTCTTCGATTTTAAAATCAATGCCAGTGACTGGTCTTAAGCGACCATATAAATAAGTGCTATGGGCGTAATATTCAGCGCCAAGTTGAATTTTTAATGGTTTTATATAGCTTGGATCTTTATGAACAATATAGCCACCACCGCCATAAACGCGAGTATTATCAAATTGATATGATGTTAAAAGATCAATTCCCTCATAGCTTAAATTGATGCGCTTAGTATTTTTACCTTCTTTGGTCAGCATAAATTCATCGCCTAAATGAGAACTTAAATGATAAAAACGAGCAAGACTCGACCAAGGACCGTTTCTGTATGTTATAGGTAGCCCAACAAAATAATCTGCGTTAATTAAAGCAGTTGGAGTGCTGCCAATATCCATAAGACCAAATAAACCAGCATGCACACCAATTTCCCACTCACTTCCAGTTTTATGATTCACAATTCTATGAATAGGAAAGCTTGCACCAAAATTAGGAGCAAAAGCGTGTTTAAGAATTTTATCTTTCATATAATATTGATAAGCAAGTGTGAAACGTGGCCATTTTGGATCTGCAATAAGAGGTTGAAACAATGCTTGGTTTGGCATTGTGGTATTAACAAATTCTTCTTCCTTATTTAAATTAGTGTTATTGTTTTTCTTAAATTTTCTGGCAATAACAGATATTTTTCTTGGCGTTGGAATATCTGATACAACCTGTTTGATTTTTTCGATCATAGATTCTGGGTTATTATCAGCTAATCGATCTTCATCAATTATAATAACGCTATTTTTTACAATAATGGCATCTTTTGGTAAACCATAACTATGTACAAAAATACTTTGAACATAACCTTCTAAATAAAGATCAGATGATGGCTGAGGATTGAGTGTGCCAGCAAAAGCAATATTATTAGTAAATATTATGTTGCAAAGCATTAAAGTCAGAAGAACATGGCTAATTTTCATTTTAAATCAATGTTAAATTATAATTATTATTAGCAAAAATATATAATTAATATAATTTATGCAAATCATGTTTTAATTACAACTTCTCTTTTATTCTTATTAATGGTTTTAATATCAATATAAATAGTATTCATCGGCAAGATATTTTGGATAATTTCTGGCCACTCAATCAGGCAAATATTATTAGTAAATGCTTCCTCAATACCCAATTCATAAACTTCATCCAAATATTTTAAACGGTAAAGATCAAAATGATAAATT
>JAYUJO010000036.1:0-7676 GCA_043765215.1 Rickettsiales bacterium
GCAATATTCTTGTTTATAGAATTGCTCTTCTTTAGCTAGGTCATACATTCTAGCCCCGCCACCTTCTTTTCGCCAATTATAAGTCCAGTAAGTCACGCCCTCATAATGATCGGCCGCTCTTAGTCCACTTTCATTAATTTGGTTCATATCCTTCCATCTAGAAATTCCAAGTGAACTAGTAATAATTTTAAAATCATTTTCATAAGCGTGAAGAGCCGTTCGCTCGAATCGCATATCGAAACACATGCTGCAACGTCTGCCTCGCTCGGGATCCTGCTCCATTCCCTTGGCGCGCGAAAACCAATTTTGTACATCATAGTCAGCATCCACAAAATCAATTCCTAATTTTTCAGCATAACGAATATTTTCTTTTTTACGAATCTCATATTCTTTCTTTGAATGAATATTTGGATTATAGAAAAAAATTGTTAACTTAATGCCAGACTCATGCATTCTCTCAATTACTGGACCAGAACATGGCGCGCAGCATGAATGAAGTAATACTTTTTCTTCGCCAAATGGTACTTCAAATAGTTCGTTATTCATAAAATTATATTTTCAGATAAATTATTTCTATATGTTTCTTTATAAAAATAAAGTGTGCAAAGACAAAATAAAGCAAGACCAGTCAGATAATATGATAGTGAAATCTGATGTCCTGTTATTTTATGCAGCGCTGCCCCAATCATTGGAGCAGTCCCACCAAAAATTGCAGCACTTAAATTATAGGAAACAGCAACTCCAGTGAACCTGACTCTAGTTGGAAATAATTCCACTAATAAAGTTGGCACCGGCCCCATATATACTCCTACTATAGCAGCAAAAATTACTTGTGACAATAATGCAATAGTAAAATTCATTGAATGAAGTGCAAGAAAGATTGGATAAGTTGAAAAAACAAGAGCCACACTTGCCCAAACTATTATAGGTTTTCTACCAATTTTATCAGAATAATGAGCTGAAATTGGAAATATTAGACTCATTGTAACTAATATTAAACCACAAGCTATAGTGCCTTGATTCTTTTCATAACCAAGTGTTTCCATATAGCTTTTTATAAATACTGTAGTTGTATAAAATGGTGCTGTTACATTAATATAAACCGCAATTGCAATTAAAACCTCACGCCAATACTTGGTAAAAGTTTCAGTAAGTGGTGTGCGAGACAAAGCACCTTGCTTCTTAGCTGCTAAATAAAGCGGACTTTCCGATAAATGATTTCGAATATATAAACCAATTAAGCCAATGAATAAGCCAGCTATGAATGGCACTCTCCATCCCCATGATAAAAGATCTTCCTCAGATAAATAATATGTAAAACCTTGCGCACCAATTAAGCCAAGCAGCATGCCAAGACACATACTGACAAACGAAGCACTGCCAGCTAGTCCTCTTTTTTCTGGCGGTGAATGCTCAACAATATATGCTATGCAGCCACTAAATTCTCCTCCTAAAGAAAAACCTTGCAGTAATCTGATGATAACAAGAATTATTGGAGCGGCAATGCCTATTGCCTCATAAGAAGGAAGCAAACCAATACCAGCAGTTGGAATAGCCATTAATAATATACCAATAACCAAAGCCATTTTTCGGCCCAATTTATCACCAATATGTCCAAAGATAATGCCCCCAAGTGGCCTGACTATAAATCCTGTAGCAAATACTGCAAAAGTCAGTATTTCAACAAATTCTGTTTCAGGAAAGAATTTCATCCCAATAATATATGAAAATTGAGCATAAAGTGCGTAATCGTACCACTCTAAAGCATTGCCAATCATTCCAGAAATTACAATTTTTTTCATTTTTGTCTATTTAAGTTTAAGAATTTCTCGAAAATAATCATATTCTTATCGAATAATGATGCAAGTAGTAAGTTATAATTAGTATATTTTTATTGGTTTGTTAGCTTTATAATTAATAAAATGTGATTTTTAATCCATCCTTTAAAAAGCTATTTATCACTTATTATACCAAAATGAAGCAATCAAGAATTTAATTCCGCCACATAAAACAATAACTGGTGCAAATGGTAAATCTGCATAAAAAGATAATATAATGCCACTCAAATTCATCAATAATGCAATGATTAATGAAATTAAAAGCATCATTAATGGCGATTTGGATAATAAACGAGCAACCATAGCAGGTATTAAAATAATGCTAGTTACCAATAAAGCGCCAACGATTTTTACCGTCGAAATTATAGCGAATGATAAAATTAATAAAAACAAAAATTCAAGTGATTTAACTGCTATGCCTCGGCTATAAGCAATATCTCTACTTAAAATTATCATAATCAATTTTTTATAATTAAAAGCTATAAATATATTAGTAATTAAAAAAATAACAACTAATCGCAATAAATCTTCGCTATTGACAGCTAATATATCGCCAAATAAAAGATTGCTTAAATCAAATTGATTGGGATAAATATGCGCTATAATGACGGCAATTGAAATCATCACGCTTGATACTAGACCAATTGCCGCATTATTTCCCGATTTATTCTTTAATTTAAATGTAAATGCAATAAAACAAAGAGTATTAATAATAGCTACATATAAAATAGGCGCGCTCGATACCACGCTAATGGCACCAGCCAGCATGCTTGCATGAGCTAAGCCATCACCATAATAAACATATCGCTTCCACAAGACAAAACAACCAAGAGGGGCAAAAATAAAACCAATTAGAATTGAGGCAGTTATAATTTCTATCATTTTATTTAATGAATATGGTCATGATGGTGAATATATACGCCAATTTCCGATAAAGCATCTTTAAAAACATCATTACTATTAATTTCAGACGGCTTGCCACTGCAACAAACATGTTTATTCAAACATATCACCTTATCGGAGTTTTTCATAACCGTAAACAAATCATGCGATATCATAAAAATAGTAATGCCTAATTCATTCTTAATTTTGCCAATCATTTGATAGAATTCTTGCTGACTAGTGACATCTAGAAACTGCGTTGGCTCATCTAAAATAATTAAATCTGGTTTACTCATTATCGTTCCAGCTAGCAATATCTTCTGCATTTGGCCACCTGATATTTCCGATAAATCATGATTTTTTATTTGCTCTATATCATTAATAAATGGCAAATTAAGATCAAGTACTGAATCTTTTTTCCCCGACAAAACCTCAAGCAAACCATAAGCAGTCATCGGCATATTGAAATTTAAATTAAGACTTTGGGGCACATAGCCAATAGAAATATTATCAGTAATAATAAGCTCGCCAGCATCAGATGACTCAAGACCTAGTATAATTTTTGCAATAGTAGTTTTACCAGCCCCATTTTGACCAATTAATGTGGTTATTTCACCTTTATTTAAGCTAAAACTAACATTATCTAACAGAATCTTTTTATCAAATCTTTTGTATATTGACTTAAATTCAATAAGTGCCTGCATAAAAAAAGCTATCTGATATTAATAAATGAGCATAATATCAAATAGCTTTTTAAATGTATAGTTATTAGATACACAACCTATTTATTGCACAATTTTCCATTGACCATCAGGTTGGCGACAAGCTTTACCAAATGCTTTTTTTGTTTCACCACCAACTACTATTTGCTGTTGATATTCACGGCAATATTGATTTCCTTGTTTAACAGTTTTTATTGGCGTGATTGTTCCATGATTACCGCTATCTGGATTATTCCAAGCAACGCTACTTCCACTTGGTGCATGCTCAAGAGCTTGATGCGAACTTTTTTGTAGCATCACTTTATCATATTTATCTAACGATTGACCAATATGATTACCAATTAAAGCCCCTGCAATAGCGCCAACAGCAGTTGCTGCAACTTTTCCACCACCACCAAATTGCGAACCAAGTAAACCACCAGCAACGCCACCAATTAAAGTGCCACCACCTTGTTTATTCATTTGTCCTTGGCAGCCAAATAAAGCTCCACACATTAAAACTAATAATAATATATTTGCTATTTTTTTCATAAATTTCCCTTAAAATCAATAATGAGTTGACATAACTCAACTTCATAATAAAATAATAAATATTGATATTTATTGCAAATAAGTTATGTCTATACTTAATTTAAAAGATGATGATTTAATTAAATCATCATCTTATGTTTCAGTTACAACCGCATTAATTATTTTATGCGTTAAAATGTATGCTTTAACATCAACTAGTTCTCAAGCTCTTCTTGTTTCTTTAGTTGATTCTATGCTAGATATGACTTCCTCAATTATCAATTTAATTGCTATTAGATTTGCACTTCTGCCACCTGATGCAAACCATAGGTTTGGTCATGAGAAATTTCAGGATTTAGCCATATTTTCGCAATCAATTTTCTTTTTTGCATCTTGTTTATTCACTTTATTCTCATCTTCAAAAGCATTATATATGCATGATATACCTGGAAACATGGAATTTGGTGCCAGCATTATGTATATCTGTATGTTTTTAACATTAATTGTGGTTTTATATCAAAGCTATGTTTTTAAAAAGACTCAATCTAAAATAGTTGCTGCTGATAAATTGCATTATTTTTCTGATTTTCTAACTAATATAGCCGTTATTGCCTCTTTATATTTAAGTGCTAAATTTTGGTATATTGATGGAATTATAGGTATTTTAATTTCGTTATATATTATGAAAGCTTCTTTTTCTTTTTTTAGAGATGCTATCAGAAATCTAGCAGATGAAGAATTCGAAGATGAAGATAGAAATAAAATTATTGCAGTAATTAAAAATTATTCCGATGTAAAAGGAATGCATGAATTAAAAACTAGATCTGCTGCAAGCAAACCATTTATTCAATTTCATTTAGAAATTGATGGTGAATTTTCCTTAAATAAAGCCCATACTATTTCTGACGAGATTACCGCAGAAATTTTAAAACTTTTCCCAAATGCTGAAATTATTATTCACCAAGATCCTGTTTAGTCGTTTTATATGTTTGATAATAAATATATGCATATTGCTCTTTTGGAAGCTCAAAAAGCTTATGATAAAGGCGAAATACCAGTTGGTTGCGTAATAGTCATGCATCATACCGACATTATTATAAAATCCCATAATCTATGTGAAACAAATAACAATCCTAATATGCATGCAGAAATGCTTGCTATAAATGCAGCTTGCAAAAAAATTGGCAGTAAAAATTTAGCAAGTTGCGATATCTATGTAACCCTAGAGCCCTGCACCATGTGCGCCAGTGCCATTAGCAATGCTCGTATCAAAAGATTATTTTACGCTTGCCCAGATATTAAACAAGGAGCTGTTGAAAATGGTGTAAATTTTTTTAAAGCCAAGTCATGTTTTCATAGACCAGAAATCTATAGCGGAATTCTCATTAAAGAATCGATGGGATTAATTACAAGTTTTTTTAGAAAAATAAGATTAAATAAATAATAATTTGTTAGTTAAAATTGATATATTAAGTTCAACTGTATAATTTAAATAGGTACAAATAAAAAAAATAAGTGAATAAACAATGTTTTACATAATAGGTGTCGTTGTAGTATTCGGATCGGTTATTCTTGGTTACACCATGCATGGTGGTAGCTTAATGGTTTTAAATCAGCCAAACGAATTTATTATTATTCTTGGAGCAGCTATTGGTTCAGTTATTATTGGCTACCCTATTGCTAAAATCAAAAAAGCGCTTATTGGCCTCAAATATTTAATAAAAGGAAAACCATATAGTAAAAAAGATTATATGGAGCTACTTCTATTTAGCTTTAATACTTATAAATTGATGAAAATAAAAGGGATGCTTGAAATTGAGTCTCATATTGAAAATCCTGATGAGAGTGAATTATATAAGCTGGCTCCCGCTATTAAAAAAGAATCTTTTATAATAAATTTTATTACCGATAACTTACGCATAATGTCAATGGGGATGGATAATCCTTATCAATTAGATGATGTTATGGAGAAAGAAATTGATTTATATCGTGGCTCATGCGCCGCTCCTGGAGATGTTTATGCTAATCTTGGCGATTCCTTACCTGCTCTTGGAATTGTTGCTGCTGTTCTTGGTGTGATTATAACGATGCGTAGTATCATGGAGCCACCAGACGTTCTTGGTGAATTAATTGGCGCTGCCTTGGTTGGAACTTTTTTTGGAGTTTTTATGGCTTACGGCATTTTTGGTCCTATGGGTCATTTCTTACATATATATGGTGATTATAAAGTAAAATTTGCTGAATGCACAAAAATGGGTTTTATTGCTTATCTTAATGGTAATCCACCAATAATCGCTGTAGAATTTATGCGAAAAAATGTCCCCGAGGATTTGAGGCCAAGTTTTGATGAATTAGATACATACATTAATGAGAACTCTATGAAAATTATGGGCTAGAAATGGCAAAAGATAAACAGCCCATTATAAAGAAAATTAAAAAAATACAAGGTGGGCATCATGGTGGCGCTTGGAAAGTTGCCTATGCTGACTTTGTTACAGCTATGATGGCTTTCTTTTTACTTTTATGGTTAATATCTGTTTCTGACAAGGCCACACTTAAAGGCGTTGCTCAATATTTTACTCCAACTGAATCAATAAGTGATAAAGCAGGTCTTGGCATGTCTGGGGGTATTGATACTAATGCTACAGAAGGAGTCGGAGCGCCTCATGTTTCTGCTAGTTCTTTAATTTATGGAGCTCCAACTCAAGGTGAGAAAGTTACTCCTGATAATGTAAAAACTAAGTCTAGTGAACAAGAACGTAAAAATTTTATGAGCATAATGAGCAGCATAGAACAAAGCTCTGAACTGCAAAGTTTTGCTGAAAATATAACAGTAAGCATTACTAATGAGGGTTTGCGCGTTGATATAATGGATAGTTTTAATAGACCAATGTTTAAACCAAATACCTCAGAATTACAGCCTTATATGGAAAAAATAATCACTGTAATTGGTAAGATGATTAGTATGCAACCAAATTATATATCTATAAGCGGTCACACAGCTTCTGTAAAAGAAAAAACTAATGTAGATTTCTGGAGCGTTTCATCATCAAGAGCAAATGAAGTTCGAAAATATATGAGTAATAAATTGTTAGATAAAAATCAAGTAGTTAAAATAATTGGTAGATCTGATAAAGAACCATTTGATGCCAAAGATCCATATAGCGCTAAAAATATGCGAATAGGTATCACTCTTCTCAACCAAGAATCGATTAGTAATTTTCAGAAATCTTTACCAACTAATTAATCCCAATTATGGATAATTTTTGCTTGTCCATAATTGGCGTTAAGTAATCAACATTTTTTTTATGACTAAAAGAAAAAGCGCTACAGAGCTTTCAAAGTAAGACTTTCATAGATAACGATAATAGTAACATTATTCAATATTAATGTTCATAGAACTTTTAAACGATTGTTCCATTATCGATATCCTTAAAAAATTTATTGCTATCGTCATTAATATCTTTCTGCTTATCTTCACTCATTCTATCTAATGTTTTATACATCATTGCAATGCGTTGGTTGGACTTTAATTTATCTCTATTTCGCTTTAGAAAATTCCAATAAAGATAATTAAATGGACATGCATCATCGCCATTTTTTTTGGTTACTTTATAGCTACAATTCATGCAGTAATTAGACATTTTATTTATATAGCTGCCACCAGCAGCATAAGGCTTACTAGCCAAATAACCACCATCGGCAAATAAAATCATTCCAGATA
>JAYUJO010000037.1:0-2915 GCA_043765215.1 Rickettsiales bacterium
CTCTTTACAAATATCTGCACTATTTAGAGCATTTTTAATACAAAATTTAAATATATTGCCTTTAGCTTCACACGCACCCTCTACATGTGTTTTCATGTCAAGGTTATTCTGAACAAAGCCAAATGCAGTATTATTAACTAGATAATTAGAGGCATCTACAACTGGTAATAAAGAGCAGCTCTGGCCAAAACTATTAGCGTATAATAGATTATATGGGGCGGTTAATATAAGTTGGATGAATAATAATAAACTATATTTGATAAATATTTTCATTATTTATCCTTGCTTGATTCTGAATCATTACTAGAAGAAGATAATTTACTACCTACATTTTTAATCCCTTTTATTGCACTCTCGCGTGCTTTTCCCATAAGCCTAGCTCCTTTTTCGCTAATTTCACCACCTAATTTTCCTCCAATTTTACTAGCTGATCGACCAGCAAAACCTTTTGCTCCACCTTTAGTAACTTTATTAACAGCTTCACCAGCTAATTCCCCTGCCTTTTTTAATGCTGCTTGAATGGTAGCTGGTTTAACTGTTACGGTACCGACTGATACACCTTCTGTCATATCTGCTGCAAACTCAGTGATGGTATCGCCAAATTTAGTCATTAAATATGTAATTAAATACATTGCAATTAATGAAATAGCAAACATTCTAATTTTTTCAAAGACTAATTCAAAGGTTGTAAAGAACATGCCTCGCTTTTTAATAACCGCATCTTCAACTTTACTATTTTTTGAATCATCATTTTTTAAGCCAAACGCAGTATTAAAATCAAAAGACACAATATTTTTGACAAAATATGACAAGGAATCTTTGCAACCTTGAATTTCTTCATCTGAATCATAATCTTGCCAATTATAATTTGGAAAGAAAAATCTAAAAGTTCTTCCATCATTTATAAAACCATCTGATAAATTAATACTCATAATGTTTATATTAGTTGTATTTGAACTATCTCCTAGCACAACATCTGAGTGATCAAATTTACATGTACCATTAAAAGCTTTATCATTTAAAGCCATCATTAAGGTCATAAAAGCTACAATCACCATAGGTTGCAGCATGAAAGATATAAGAAGTTTAACCCATGCTTCAAAATAACCTTTAGTGTAATTAAATAAAAATAATGGAACAAATAATGGGGCAAGAACTGCTAAAATTACTATTGAAACAATACATACAACAGTGGCGCTAACCATCAACGCTAAGAAAGAAATAATGAAAATTGGATATGTAAGGCACATTAGGGCTAATATCGGGACTCCAGATAAAATCGCAGGGATCATAAGCATAATAAACGGTGGAATATTATACTTCATATTATCTTTATTATCTTTTTTAGTATTTTGAGCGTCTCCATCTTTATTTAAAGTACTTGCGACTCTCATTAAAGTATCTAATCCTAAATAATTCATTACCCGACAATCAAGAGCATCCCATAATTTTAAATGAGTTAAATTAGGCGGATATTCTACATCTTGAAAATTACAAAAATTATTAGAATCAGAACTAATAATCCAGCTTGAAATTGATTCCATACCATTCATTAAAAATGGAATAGTCCATTCTATCATTCCATCTAATCTATCAGTATCATCCTCACTATCAACATTAATATTAATTCCAACTGAAAAATAAACTACGAATAAAAATTTTAGAACAAAGTTTATTATTTCGGATTTCTGTGGGATATCACCCCCTAAAACAATTTTAAAACCAAATAGAATAATGTATAAAGTCAGCAGAGCGCTAACTATCCTATGCATATTTTTTTGAAAAAGAAAAAAAGCACTAGTTCTTCTAGCTTCACTACCAAGAACTGCCTGAACATCATCAAAACTACAAACAGCTGTACTAATCATCATTTTAGCCACCATTTCCTTAACGCATTCAATGATTGGTCCTGAAACAACTATTGCTGCTCTTGAGTTTTCATATGCTCTCTGATAGCAACTACCCATATTACTACAAGATGTTAATGAAGTAACTTTATCAAGCTCATTTTGAACCGAGGTTCCAACATTCATAAAATCAGCATAGATAGATATGGGATATGGCTCCTTTATATACTTACAACCAACTGGAAGCCACCCCAAAAAACCTAAAGTTGCTACGCATAATTTATCTTTTTCTCTAATTACTTTCCAAGGAAAAAATGGAATAATTCCGATATCAACCATTAATCCTTCGTCATTTTCTTTTTTATCCAAAAACATTTCAAAATATTGATCTTTCGGTAAATTCCAAGTGCCTAATATTGCATCCCAAACATTTTCACCAGTAAATAGAGTTTTCGCAATAGTAACACCAACTCCTGCAATGGCAGCAGTTCTAGCTATAAGCAATCTATCATTTCTACACATTGCAAAACTAATTTTTTGATCATCATACTCAACGCGATTCTCACTCAAGCACGCACCTGGAAAAAGCTCCTCATCATTAATTGCTAATCTTAAGAATGTATTTGCATATACTCCTGGCGAGACTATATTTGCTATTACAAAAGTTAAGAATGGCGCTGGAATACATGTGTGAGTAAATTCTGATCGCAGCAAATTACCGATTCCTTGAGTCTCACAAGTTAAACCACTAAGTGTATCTAGAATAGTATCTAATGTTCCACCAGCAGCTGTTACAGTATCTTTTACCTCCGTTACAATACCGTCACCTGAACCAGCTGCATATACAGCATTAATATTTATGGAGAATGATAATAAAATAGAAATAATAAATATATTGAGCATCCTAAAATGCTGCAAAATATTTGAATATATTTCTACATTTATTTTTTTCATCAACTTAATTCTTTCACTTCCTTATAAAAAACTGGCAACCATTTTTTAGGATTAGGACCATGTTTTTCAATGATATTATCTAGCAATGTAACTGTTTCAGCTCTTCCTGATAAA
>JAYUJO010000038.1:0-2908 GCA_043765215.1 Rickettsiales bacterium
ACACCGCCAGCAAATATATTAGTAGTGGGTTTACAGGGTAGTGGTAAAACTACAGCAAGTGCCAAGCTTGCTCTTAAATTAAAAAAACAAAATAAAAAAATATTATTGGTATCTTTAGATATTTACAGACCAGCAGCGCAAGAACAATTAGCAATTCTAGCTAAGGATATTGGTGTTGATTGTTTGGAAATTATTAAAGAGCAAAAACCTCTTGAAATCTCGCTTAGAGCTTTTAACCAAGGAAAGCTTTCTGGTTATGATGTGGTTATATATGACAGCGCTGGGCGTCTGCATATAGACGAGGAAATGATTGATGAAGTACGCTCAGTTAAAGATATGATATCGCCAATCGAAACTTTATTAGTGATTGATTCAATGATCGGACAAGATGCAATAAATGTAGCTAGCACATTTAATGATAAACTAAATATTACAGGAGTAATTTTATCAAGAATTGATGGTGATTCACGAGGCGGTGCTGCTTTAAGCATAAGACATTCCACAGGTAAACCGATTAAATTTTTAAGCACGGGTGAAAAACCAAGTGACTTTGAAGAGTTTGATGCAAAAAGAATTACATCTCGCATATTGGATATGGGTGATGTGGTGTCTTTTGTTGAAAAAGCATCAAGTTTGATCGATGAAGATGAAGCTAAAAGGGCAGAAGCTAGATTTAAAAAAGGAAAGTTTGACTTAAATGATTATATTTCTCAGCTTAAAATGATAAAAAAACTGGGTGGTATGGGCAGCATCATGAGCATGCTTCCAGGAATGTCTAAATTAACTGACAAAATTGATAGCTCTAAATTTAATGATAAAGTCTTTGTTCATCAAGAAGCAATAGTTTTATCCATGACTAAAAAGGAACGACGTAATCCAGATTTGCTCAATGCATCTAGAAAGAAAAGAGTTGCATCTGGTTCAGGCACTTCTATTCAACAAGTTAATATATTAATAAAACAATTCTCGCAAATTAGCGTCATGATGAAAAAAGCATCAAGAATGGATCCTAAATCTTTGATGCGTGGAGGAATGGGGAAATTTTTCTCTTGACCAACTATCATTTTACTCATATTATGTTGCTAATTAAAAATATTAAAAGATATAACAATCATGAGCAAAGCAAAAATTGCCTCTAAAAATAACCCAGAAGGCAGGGGCCAGGCCAGAGGATATAAACATAATGGCATGAAAATTAAACCTGTTAAGTTAATTTCGCTAACACAGTCTTTTTTTGCAGCTGAATATGAAGAATCAGGTGATCTTGTTGTTGACAAAAGTGGTAAAGTGTTGCCTTGGGCTAACGCTAAAAACTTGAGCTAATCATTCAAATGAAAATCTCAATTGAGCTATTAAACATTATAGTATGCCCTATTTCTGGTGAAAAATTAGAATATGATCAAGAAAATTGTCTTTTAATTAGTCGTAGTGCCGGCCTTGCTTATCCAGTTGTAAATGGTATTCCATTATTGCTAGAGTCTGAAACCGTTAAATTAAAAGAAGAAGCTTAAACTTATAAATAACTTGGCTTTAAAATTATTGGTTATAAATATACATATTTCTTTTTTATATTTTAAATTTTTTACGTATGATTAATATTGAATATAAAAATATAGATTTTAATTCTCCTATTCATCAAAATTCTTCTTCACTTGCGCACAAATGCAGTTTTCAAATTAGAGAACTTATAAAGCAAAAATCACCAAAATATAATATATTTTGTATTGATAATGCCCTTAAACAAATTGCTAGTTTTCAGAAATTTATTACCAAAATTAAAGATAATTATACTGAAGTTTTAGTGGTTGGTATGGGCGGCTCGACTCTTAATCCCAGAACATTAATCGATTTAAGTAAAAAAAATAACTCTTCTGCATTAAAAATTCATTTTATTGATAATACAGATCCTATTTTTCTAAAGCAATTACTTAGTAATATATCGTTACAAGACTGCGTCATAGTGGCAATCAGTAACTCTGGACAAACTGTGGAAACTAATACATTAGTAGGAGCTTTAATTTCGCTATTTCAATTAAATAATATTTCCGATTTTAATAATAGATTTTATTTTGTAACTAATCCATACGATGGAATGCTGCATAATATTGGCATAGAAATTGGTGCAAATATTATTCCCCATTCAGAAAATATAAGTGGTCGTTTTTCGGGATTAACTAATGTCTCAACTTTTATTGCTAGTTTAGCAGATATTGTAGTGGATGAATATATTAATGGTGCTAATGAAAAAATAATTGAGTTTATGGAGAGTGATTCTTGTTCTTCTATTAATTCTGCAGTCTCCATATATGCTAAGCAAAAACCTATAATGGTGAATTTAGGATATTTGCAACAATTTCAAAGCTTTTTAGAGTGGTATTCACAAATTATTGCAGAATCACTCGGTAAAAATAATAGTGGTATTACCCCAGTTTATGGCCTTGGTCCTAATGATCAACATAGTATGCTTCAATTATATATTGAAGGCATGAATGATAAATTATATAGTTTTTTCTATGTAGAAAATTTAGAATCTGAATTTGCTACTCCATCAATGCCTGTATTTGAAAATTTAGCTAATAAAAATTTAGCGGACATTAATACAATAAATTTTAATGCAACCCTTAAGGCTTTGCAATCAATAAACAGGCCATTGCGAATTATTACTTTACCTTCATTATCAGCTAAAATTATTGGAGAATTAGTTGTACATTCAATGTTTGAAACAATTATATTGGCTCATATGATGAAAATTAATCCTTTTGATCAGCCAGGAGTTCAATTAATCAAAGATAATTCAAACCAACTTATAAAATAAAATTATAGATAATTCCTTCAATTTAATATATGATGGTTCTATTAACTTAGAGTAGATTTAAATTTCAAACAATGTCAGAAAAACCATTAATTT
>JAYUJO010000039.1:0-2905 GCA_043765215.1 Rickettsiales bacterium
TCCAAAACCATTGGGAACCAACAACCTTCACAGTTAAATCCGCTGGAGGTGAGAATTCAGCCATTTTTAAAATTCTAAACGATGGAATAGCAATAATTATTAAAATAATTATTGGAATCACCGTCCATGCCACTTCAATGGTCAGATTATGAGAAAATTTATTAGGAATAGGATTTGCTTTTTCATTAAAACGAAATATTACATAAGCAATCAAAAAGACTACGAATAAAACTATTGAAGTAATAATTACTAATAAGAAATTATGGAAATTATGTAATTCTGCCATTAATGGGCTTGCAGCCTGCTGAAAATCTATTTGCCACGGCACAGGTTTATCCGCAAAAGCATAGCTAACTGAATATATAAAAGCCACAATCGAGACTACGGACTTAAAAAATATAGAAAAAAAGTTTTTCATATATATAGATTTATAAAATTAAAAAATAGGTGTGTAACCAATTAGATTAAAGTTGGATTAAAGACTCATGAAAATTATAGAATAACATTTAATACAACAATATCTCATATCTTAATTTATACATCATTTCACTATTAGCTGTAAAGAATATTATAAATAGCTCACTCTAATTTAAAATTATTGTATATAACTTAAGATACAAGTTAATATAGATGGGGTAATATTTACAAGCATAAATTAAAGGCGCCAATAGTTTTGCATTAGCGCCTTTAAATGAAATTTTGATAATTTAAAAATTTATTTTATATATTCAAGTGCTTCTTTTAAGCCCTTAATTGATAAAGGTAATGATAATTGTTTACCTTCAATATTCATGAAAGCTACTGAATTTTCAGAGTTAGATAACATTAATTTCAAATCATTTTCTGTTATTAATGCAACTGATTGGCAACCAGTCGAAAGGCAAGTAACATATTTACCAGGTGCAATAAGATTTTTTGAGTTAATTATCGATGTTCCAGCTTCAAGTCTTACTCCAAGTGGCAAAGTTTCAATGATTTTAAGTTCTTTTTTAGAACCAAAATAACCTATTTGAAATAATGCAACTGGTTGCTTTTTATCATCTTGAGTAACGTCTAATTGTTGATTTATCAAACAAGTTTCAGGTGTTTTTGTTTCGCTATTAGCAGCAGTACAGGAAACAATCCAATCATCAAATTTTTTACCATCTGTTTTAGCACCGATAGCAATATTTTGTTTTGAAAAAACAAAAATTATAGCAACAATGGCTAATCCGACTATAGCGTATAATGTTTTTTGGGTATTTTTAGTCATAAAATTTGTTTGCTGAATAAGTTTTGTATATGGTGGGCGATGACAGACTCGAACTGCCGACCGTCTCGGTGTAAACGAGATGCTCTACCAACTGAGCTAATCGCCCTTAATGCTTAAAACGTAATATGCACTAATTTTTTGAAAGAATCAAGCATTTTATTACTATATTATTGATTCATGAAAAAAATAGTCTATTTTAAAATAAAAATTAAAAATAAAATAATGAAAAAGCTTTTTAACATTTTAGATACATTAGTTGATTATAAAATATCCTTAAAGGAATTATATTTTTCATTAAGCACTTGGTTTATTCTTTTAATATTATTTTTGGGGATAACTACAAAATTCGATACCACCTTAATATTTGCTAATTTAATATTAGCTTTATTCTTTTATTTAATAATTATATTAATTACTAATAGAATATTACTTTCTGGCTTTATTACATTATTGTTAGCGGTTTCATTTGATTATATTAAATTAATTAAATGGCAATTTTTAATGCAAGAATTCTCAGCGGCTGATTTCTTCATGATAAAATTGTTAATTAATCATGGTTTGTTTCGACTAGTATATGAATATGCTACTAAAGAAATATATTTAATTGTCATTTTGTTATTAATTAACTTTGTTTTACTTTGGAATAAATCAGACACACTTCTTGATCAAAAAAATCTTGGCTCTAAGAATTTCTATTTTTTGAGATTAATTTCATTAGGCGTTGCTCTTCTACTTAGTTCAAAAATATTTGATATTTCTCTAAACAAACAATCATATTTATATTACGCAATCGAATCAATTAAATCGGAAAATAAAAATTATTCAAGAAGAGCAGCCTATGGGCCTTTTGCTGATATAATATTTACTGTGCAAGATATATATATTGAACCAAGAGCCGGCAACACTGATGAGAATCTAATATTGCAGCAAATTGATAAAGAGAAACATGTAACTGCAAATGTTGAAGATGATAGTGAGTTGCCTGATATCGTAGTTATTTTAAATGAGTCTGTCTTTGATCCAAGTAAATTGGATTATGATTTTGCCGAGAAATTAAAGTTTAAATTTTTTCAAGATAATAAATATACCAAATATAGCGGCATTTTAAATGTTAATACTTTTGGTGGCAGCTCCTGGATTAGTGAATATGAAATAAATACAGGCATACCGCATAAATCATTTGCTGGCCCTAGCTATATGCCATTTATTACACTAGTTCCTCACACGCAAAACTCAATTATGTCTCATTTGCGTGAATTTGGTTATCATGTAGAAGTTCTGTACCCCGTTGATAAAAATTTCTCTCTTGCTCTTGATTCATATACTAAACTTGGTGCTCATAATGTCACTGATATTTATGAATTTGGTTTTAAGCCAGATAGTTGGGGTAACATTCCAGATAGCATGATTGCAGATATGATTATCGATGCACTCGATAAAAATCCAGAGAAACCAAAATATATTTTTGCAGCAACTATGTTAAATCATGGCCCACATTCAAGTTTTTTTCCTGATCAAATAGGTTGTAGCAGGTCAATGAATGATCAATTATGTTCAAAATTAAATGATTATATAAAACGAGTAACGCAAACAAGTATTGATCAAAGTCTGTTGATTGACAAATTAATGAAACGTAAAAAGAAAACAATTATT
>JAYUJO010000040.1:0-2895 GCA_043765215.1 Rickettsiales bacterium
TACGACATTACTTTATCGCGAAAATCTTTACTATATGATGCTGGCATTTTCTTTTTATTATACCACACCCACTCTAAAACTTCAACTTAATTTACTATATATATTTTTTTAACAATATTTATTATATTTAGATCATTTGTCAATGATGAATATATAGTATTTTGAAAGTCATGAACAAAATTTAGGGACATTATTTTTTCATAATTAAATTTCTAAGGCTATAATTTTTAATATTTTGCTTCTTTGATCCTCATTAACTATTCGTTTAATCTCAAATAATTTTCCATAAAAATTAATTCGCATATCTTTGTGAATTACGTGATTAAAACGAATAGTAAATAGAAAATATTCCTCAGTAATAACATTTCCAAACTGCATATTTTCTAGATAAATAAACCTATTGTCACATACAGGCTCAACTTGAGCAAAAGTAACAATTAACTCTTGCCAGTTGGCTGTTTTAATTTCGGAATCTTCAGTATTAATCAAAAATTGAATCTTATGAACTAAGCGAGATTTTATGCTATTTTTCATATATAAATATTTCTAAATTTTTAAAATTCTATAAGGTAAATACAAATCTTTAATTTGAGCAGTGATTTGGGCATTATGATCTGAGTATTCATACATTAAAGCAATATGCATCAATATTCCTTGTTTGATTGGCGGCAATATTTCATTATTATAAAATGAAGATACATATTCTATTTCAAGATTTCTATTGATATATTTTTCATTAATTTGTAATTGATTTACATTTGAATCAAATGAGCCATAAGAATTAGTAATATCTAATTTTCCTTTATCATCTAAGATATTGACTGATTTTATTTCTATTATTTTTGTGTGTCGTAATTTAATAAATTTTGCTGCTTTATCTACTAATGCAGTGATTATCTTAACATTAATACTTACTCCCAATAAATTCTCAGCAGCAATAATTGCTGTTTGATATAAATTAAATATTAATTGATCATCGTAATCATGAGTTACTCTTAAATAATTTTTGATCTCTGCTAAAGTGTGTAACTCTGCAAAAATTGTTTCCCCAATTTTATAATTTACTTTCATGAAAACTCACTTTTAAAATTGAATTACTGCCATACACATATATGTATGGCAGTTTGAAATTAATTGTTAAATCTTGCAAACTTAATTGCTTGTGGATTGACTACATCTCCACCTACACGTTTAACTGCATAAAATCTAACAAATGGTTTGTCTGTATAAGGGTCCCTTAAAAGACTAATTCCCATTCTATCAACAATTTTATAAGCTGAATTAAAATCACCAATAGCTATAGCTATTTTACCATCCTCAACATTTGGCATATTTGAACAAATTGCCACTGGAATACCAAAAATTGTTTGCTTTAAGGGCTCTGATAAAGATTGTTGCCATATAAATCTTCCAGTTTCATCAGTTAAACTTTGAATTTGTGATAAAGTATTACGGTTCATTAAAAAATGCGAATTGGCAAGATAACCTTCTCCAACCTGATTTATTAAATTTAGTAATATGCCAGCATTAATATCTTTTTTAGTTTCGATATCCACAACTTTATCATTAAGCAATAAACCAAATGGTTTATTATCACCATCACCATTTATAAAAGCTTCATTTTCAAGTTTAGTAAAACTATCAACTAATCTCTCAACTAGCCAGTTTTCAATATTAATTTCAGCATCATCAATAAGGCTTTGTGTTGCTTTTGGATGAGCATATATTTCATGAGCTTGAATTGTCTTTTTTACTAAAACAGGATTATTAGTTGTCGGGCGCGCTTCTACTTCTCCAATCCATCCACAAGCAAAATTACCATCTTCAATAATAACGTCAAGTGCTCTAGTAGAAATTGATTCAACAGATGCTAATTGCCTCATTATAGATTTTTCTTTTAGTTCTGAAATTATGCGATGATGCAAAGTTGGCGTAATTAAAACACCTGCTTCATCATTATGGCTACTTAAAGATTTAGTAATATATTCACCAACAATTCCACTACGTATAAAATTATTAAACGAGGATTTTTGCTCAATATCTATTATATTTTCTAAATTTATAGGAGTAAATTGATTATTCATTTTATTAATTCTCTCTTCTATTTTATTGATTTTTTGACTAACATTTGATTCACGAGCTAAAAACTGACTAACGCGCTCATTTAATTGAGCAATTTGCTTATCTTCCATAATTAATATTTTTCTAATTTATTGATAAGAGATTCTAATTCTTTAATTTGATTATTTTTTTTTAAGTCCTCACATTTTTGCTGTAGTTTAATATGATTAATTTTAGCTTCACTATTGGCTGGAAAAGTGACTATACTTATTTCCATTAAGTTTGCTTGCTTTATTATTCTGCTACCTTTTTTATCATAGTCAGAATCAGTAATAGTGAACCCTACGCTCAGTCCACAAATTGCACGTTGTTTTATAAGCTATGTAGCCTCCTTTCCATTGGTAACCCTATTATTAATTTCAGCTTCAATTTTTAAGCCATACTCATCTTCCTCTAACAGTGTAATAATACCAATAGGCTTGGTCACATCATGTTGCCAAAGTAATTTAATTTCATGATTTTGTGCAGATTTAAAAGCACCTTTATTCATAATATCATTTTGATTATCAGCAATACCAAAAACGCTAGCATAACCTGAAATAATAGTATGATCGACTTTACTTGATTTGATTATAAACTCTGGACTTATCCAACCTGTATGCATAATTACCTCCTAAAATTATTTAGTAAATATGTTTATATCTTAAAAAGAAGTAGCACTAAGTATTGAATAAAAAATAAAAAATTAATTTATACTGCTTGAGAGATGTTCATTTATAATGTAGTAATATAATAGAAGATATATTATAGGAGATGAATGATTTACTTGGGGTT
>JAYUJO010000041.1:0-2891 GCA_043765215.1 Rickettsiales bacterium
AATCTTTTGCACCTTGCTCTAAATCAATACTTAATATATCGGTAACTCTTGTTTCAGTTTGATAGTTAATGATATTATCAATCATTATTTTTGGTGGAACAAATGAATCTAAAAAAACATTTAAAATTACGGATGAAATAAGGTTTTGTTTGAATGAGGATAAATACTCCTCTTCTTTTTTAACAGAATTTTTAAAAGTCGATCTAAAAATATTAAAATCAAATTTATCATTACTATCGTTAAAGTAAGGAGTTTTTTTAATATGAGATATTACCTGATCATTACTAATGTCAATTTCATAAAACTTTGACAAATAATTGATCATCGAAATACTGATAAGTCTATTTAAAATTTTCTCATCTAAATTAAGTTCCACAATATTTTCATCTGTTAAACTTTTATTATCTTTTTTCTGTAAAGAATCAATTTCTTTTGCTTTTTCATATTTAAATTGTTCATATAAGATTGAATCAGTTTTACTAAATGTTACAATTTCACCAACACTATTACCGCTAATAAAGGCTGCACCACCAATACCCACAAAACTTAATGCTAAAATACCAAGTAATATTCGCACAAAAATGTTATCTGCACCTTTCCTAAAATTAGATATCATAAAATTTTAATTGTTATTTGAAATAATATTACTAAAATAGTAACCTATCAATATAACTGCAAGCAATTTCTTCATATGAAACATACCATTATTGCTAATTGGAAAATGAATTTAACATTTCATCAAGCAATTATATTAGCTCAAGAGATTGAAAATATAAGTCATGATCATCATTTTATTGTTGCTGCGCCCACGCCTTATCTAGCTTATCTCACTCTTAATTTTAAAAATATAAATTTTTGCGCTCAAGATATCAGTGTATTTAATGAATATGGAGCATATACTGGTGAGACTTCTGCTCATATGTTAAAGGATTGTGGTATTAATTATACAATTATAGGACATAGTGAGAGAAGAAGTTTATTATTTGAGACTAATAAAATTATTAGGAAAAAAATTGAAAATTGTATTAATGCCGAAATAATTCCAATAATTTGTATTGGAGAAACTCTAGAATCTAGGCAAAATAATACTTTTAAGGAACTTTTATTGGAGCAAATAAATGCCATTCCTGAAAATGCTGATAATATCATTATTGCCTATGAACCTATATGGGCGATTGGTTCTGGGATAATTCCTACAACTGAGGAAATACAACAAGTTATTAAATTTATTAAAACAAATGAACAAGTATCAGTTATTGCTAAAAATGCGCAGTTAGTATATGGTGGATCCGTTGCTTGCAAAAATTTCATTCAAATCATTGATTTATCTGAAATAAATGGCCTTTTAATTGGCTCAGCTTCATTAAAAATAGAAGAACTTAGAACAATTTTAAATTATTAAATTACTTATATGTTAAACACTTTGCTTTTTATTCACTTAATAATCGCTATTTTATTAATTATTGTTATTTTATTACAAAAAACCAGCACTGATGGCCTGAGTGGCATTGGCGGCGGAGGTGGTAATATGGGTTTAATGTCTGGAGTATCAGCAGCTAGCTTCTTAATGAAGACTACAATAATATTTGGAATATGTTTTTTTGTAAATGCCTTGGTCCTTGCTAATCTATCATCTAGATCCCATGTTTCAATAATTGAAAAAATGCATGAACTAGAACAAGAAGAAGCAAATCAAAATAGCGAATCAACTGTGCCTATGGCTAGATAAATATTAAAAGAAAATAATTATGAATAATATTGTTAAAGTTGATAATATCTCTATTGCTAATAATTTACCATTTACCCTAGTCGCTGGTCCATGCCAAATTGAAAACTTGGATCACGCATTAATGATGGCAGATAAAATAAAAACAATAGCAGATAAATATAATATTCCTTTTATTTATAAATCATCTTTTGACAAAGCAAATAGATCATCTGCAGATGGTCAGCGCGGCACTGGTCTTGATGAGGGATTAAAGATTCTTGCACAAGTCAAAAGTCAAATTAGTTGCCCTATTTTAACTGATGTTCATAATGAAAATCAATGCAAACCAGTTGGAGAAGTTGTTGATATTCTACAAATTCCAGCTTTTTTATGTCGGCAAACTGATTTGTTAGCAGCTGCTGCCAAAACTGGTAAGATCATAAAAGTTAAAAAAGGTCAGTTTTTAGCTCCTTGGGACATGCAAAATGTTTATAACAAATTAAAGCATTTTGATGCTAAAGGCATTATATTAACTGATCGCGGCACTTCATTTGGTTACAATCGTTTAATTTCTGATATGCGTAGTTTGAGTATTATGGCAGAAACTGGCGCTCCTGTGTTTTTTGATGCAACTCATTCTGTGCAAGAACCAGGTGGAAATGGAGCTACAAGCGGTGGTCAGCGCCAATATGTTGAATTACTTGCAAGATGCGCTTTATCTGCAGGGGTTGCTGGTATATTTATGGAAGTTCACGAAGATCCAGATAATGCTCCAAGTGATGGGCCATGTATGCTTAAATTAGATAGTTTAGATAAAACTTTAAAAATACTTAAACAGTTTGATGATTTGAGAAAAAGCATATAGGTTTTTACTATAAAATGTTTGGTTAAATAATTCTCTAGCCTTTTATAAAAATTTACATTATTATTTACAAAATTTGATAATTGATATTTAAAATATAAAAAAATTATGCGTTGCCTTTCCTACTGCACAGCTGCAGAATATAAAATGGATGCTTTAGTTAGCTATTTAAAAAGCAAAAACTTTATTGTAAAATATTTTGATGATATCGTTTATGTTGCAATTAAAGATAAAAATGATTCTGATATAGATATTTTTATTTTTCCTTTTGGTTGCATAACCATATGGGGAGGTGATGAAAATCAAGAAAATTTAATTCTC
>JAYUJO010000042.1:0-2872 GCA_043765215.1 Rickettsiales bacterium
ATGTAATTAGTAATGAAAGGTTTTTTCCCATTAAACGTATTTATTTATTTAAAAAATAACACAAAATATTAATTTCAAACTATTATAAACAAAAATTTAATCTAGTCTAGAATTAATATATTTTTATATTTCAATACTATTATCACAATTAAATGTAATTGTCACTTTAGTTCCCTTACCAGGTTTACTCTCTAAATTAAAAGTACCTTCCATTAATTCAATTAATTTCTTAGTCAGAGGCAGACCAAGGCCGGTACCTTCATATTTTCTACTTAATTTATTATCTACCTGGCCAAAAGTTGACAATGCTTTTGGAATATCGCTATCATCCATACCAATTCCAGTATCAATAACAATTATATGCACCAATTTTTTAGGGATATTTCTTTTTATCATTAAAGTAACAGATCCACCAGACGGAGTAAACTTAACTGAATTAGATAAAAGATTAAGCAATGCCTGCTTTAATCTTTTAGGGTCAGCAATAATGACCACATGCTCAGAAGGAAAATCCTCAATTAAAGAAATTGAAGCACTATCAGCTCTTGGTTTTACAAATCTTAAACTAGATGAAGCAAGTTTATTTAGATCAAGTTCTATTTTTTCAACCTTTAACTTGTCGGCTGATGCTTTTGAAAAATCAAGAATATCATTAATTACACTTAATAAATGTTTTCCTGATCCATTAATATCTGAGATATATTCCTTATATTGTAAGTTTTCAATAGCTCCATAAGTTTCAGCCATTATGATTTCTGAAAAACCAATTATTGCATTTAATGGCGTCCTTAACTCATGACTAATATTTGCTAAAAACTCTGTTTTAGCAGAACTCTCTCTTTCAGCTTTAGTTTTAGCTTCTTCTAAAGCTCTATTTGTTTCAAATTGCTTATTAATAATGCTTTGTGCGTAATTCGTATTGTACATGACAATGATAAAAAATACAAAAAATATAACTAAAAATGAAATGACTATCCTTTTTTCAAGATAAGTTATATTATCCCATTGTTCAGTGATATCAGTTGTAATTTCAATTACTCCTTCAATAACATAGCCACCATGAATCATATTAATTATGGGTATATAACTACTAATAAAAGATTTTTCAGATTGTATCTTATTATTATCAGTAACAATTGATCTAGTGATTAATGAATGAGAGGTTTTGCCATGATAAGCATCATTCAAAGGATTATCTGTAATATATTCATGCAAAAAATATTTATCTAAATTGAGTAAGATAACTCCATAAATATCAAGGCTATTATATTTATCTAAATGAATTATATTAGATTCAATATTAGTAAGAATTTTTTTACCTTTTTTATTATATAATATTGCATTTGAAGAGGTGATTTTTAGAAAATCTATTGACTCTTTAGCATAAGAGATAAAATCTGGATCCGTCATTAAATTTTTATAATTGTTATCATTAAGTTTTGAAATAGCCACATTATTTTTGTCCCATATTTTTTGTTTATAAAGACCAGCTAAATAGGTGTTATTATCAGCAGCTTGCTTTAAAACTACTTCTTCAATCATATAATATCTATATAGCACGATATTTGCTATGATGTTAATAAACAAACCTATAAATGAAAATCTAATAATATGTTTGTTTTGGATCATTTTGTTGTAATTTAAAAAAATATAGTTATGGATAATATTAACATTAAAGATATCAAAGTATTAACAAGCTCTCTAGATATAAAAACTAATGTGGGCAAAACTCTTCCAGAAATTTTATCACAGTTGCAATCAGGTGCGCAAATGATAGCTTCCGTAGTTAAAAAGAGCATTTCTGGAGAAACTGTTCTTAATACTGTGCATGGCAGAATGATTACTGATAATAAATTTAATTTAGTGCGTGGTGATATTGTTAATATCAAATTAACTGATGTAGGTAATAATATTCGCGGTGAAGTTGTTAGCATAAATAATCAAGTAATTGAACAAGATAATTCCATTAATCTTAAGTTATTTAGTCAAATGCTACCAACGCAGAATAATGATTTAGATTTTCTGAGTTTATTTCCTGTTGATAAGCAAAGTTTAAGTATGATTCCTGAAGATATAAAAGGAGTAATTTCATACTTAAACTTAAGTAAAATGGATAAAGAATCGACTTTATACAAAATATTTGAAGAAACAGAAATAACTTCCTCTAAAAATATTCCTATTTCATTAAAAATAATTGCCAATAATTTAAGTTTTATGAAAGATAGTTTTCTCGGCATAGTTAGCAGCAATGATAATAAAGGAAATCAATTAATTAAAACTGAATTTGGCGTAATTACTTCTGATGAAACTGGAATGAAAATAGGTCAAAAGTTGTTTTTATCAATAACAAATATTAATAATAAACCGATTGCAAATACCATGCTTCAACTTATAACTGATTTTATCGATAATATTAGTGATAATATTTCATTGTTAGATAAAATTACGCAAACTATGAATATTTCTTCTCAATTTAATAATAAAAGGCAACAAAGTAATCTTACTCGTAAGGATGAAATTAAGATTGAGATTGAGAATGAGAGTAAATCTGAAAAAAATATAGCATCAAAAGAAATAATTTTGAATAAAGCCATTAACGAACCAATGCAGATAAATAATATTATTAAATTGATGAATAACAGTGAGGTCAAAAAAATAATTGCAGATTATATAGAAATAAAAAATTTATTACAAAGTGATGATGATCAAGCTTTTGATGCAGATTGGCAAACTATTTTCATTCCTATTTATATTAATAATCAGCCACAAAAGCATAAAGTAAAGATAAAACGCAACAGTAAACAACATCTTCAATTCTTAATCGATATTAAATTTACTGCAAATCCTATGCAAATTGATGGCAGCATTATAT
>JAYUJO010000043.1:0-2871 GCA_043765215.1 Rickettsiales bacterium
TTTAATTGCTCTGTATATATCTTTGCCCAATAATATAGAGCCCTTTTATCATAGTCTGATTCATCTGATATTTGAATTTCAATATTAAATATTTTGCCATCAGAGTTTTTGGCTTTTACATCTAATATTGATAATTTATCTGACTGAAAGCTTTTAGGATTGTATGGGTTAAGTAAAGTGACCTCTGATATTTGGTCTTCTTTGGATACTATTGAATTAATTAAGGATATAAGTAAATCCTTATTCTCCTCTACTCCAAAGATTTTCTTAAATGCGATGTCAACCCGCGGGGTTATATTAGTCATAGATATTACAATATTTTAATATCATAATATCATAATATCTATGTTTTTACTATTTATTTTATTATAAAGAATAACCTTTAAGTTTATTCTCTCAGCAATTCATTAATACTAGTTTTTTGCCGTGTTTTTTCGTCTACTTGCTTAATAACTACGGCGCAAGCAAGCCCTGGTAAGTTTGGAATGTTTGATGGCAATACTCCTGGAACTATAACTGAATAAGGCGGAACTACCCCGTAAGAAATTTCACCGCTATAACGATCAACGATTTTTGTAGAAGCGCCAAGGAAAACACCCATACTAATAACTGATCCTTCTTTAACAATAATGCCTTCAGCAATTTCTGATCTTGCTCCAATAAAACAATTATCTTCAATTATAACTGGTTTGGCTTGAAGCGGCTCTAGGACGCCGCCAATTCCCACTCCACCTGAAATATGACAATTTTTGCCAATATATGCGCATGAACCAACGGTTGCCCAAGTATCAATTAATGTTTTAGAACCAACATGGGCACCAATATTAATAAAAGAAGGCATTATGACCGCATTCTCACCAATATATGTTCCTTGTCTTATATAGGCTCCAGGAACCATTCTTATGCCAGATTTAGCAATATTTTCATTATCAGCAGAAAATTTTAAATCAATTTTATCATACCAACGCGCACAATTCCCATCCATTATTTTCATTTGAGAGACTTTAAATTTGAGCAATATCGCTTTTTTAATCCATTCATTAACCAGCCACAGATCATCTTGCTTATAACTAACGCAAATTTCACCCGATTCTAGTGACAATATAATTTGCTCAATAATATCTTTAGCATAATTATAATATTTAGGATCAGCATCAATTTGATCTTTATTTTGCCAAATATCTTCTATTATTTTGATTTGATTTTCCATAATTTATATTTAAATTTTATAATTTTATAAGTTAAAAGTTTAAGTTGATTTATAAAATATACATCTAATTGTCTTTAAAAGAGTCTTTTTTATAAATATGAGACATTTTTTTATTGTATTATGACAGAATTTGCTTAAATATAGCAATAGTCTTTTTATTTAGAAATTTTATATGTATATAGCCTGTCCTGAATGTAATACAAAGTTTGTCGTCACACCAGAGCAGATTGGCGTGCAAGGCAGAAAAGTTAAATGCTCGAAATGCGCTCATATTTGGCATCAAAAGCCAGATGATCAGCTTAATGTTGATGCAGTATTAAGTGTACCATTGACTCCAACACCTCTTGGTAATGGTGTTAATCTACCTGCATTAGTTCCAGTTAAAATTCAGCCCTATTTTTATGCGATGCCGATTTTAATGATTGGTCTTATTATTTTTATGTTAACGATTTTATTTGCAGATAATTTGGGAGCTGATTCATTGCTAAATAATAGTGAGCTAGCAATTAAAGACATTCAAATTGAAAATAACAAAGATCTTGGTAAAATAGTTGTTAGTTACAAAGTGCATAATACTGCAAAGACTAATGTTAAAATGCCTTTGATTCGCATTAGGTTGCTAGACAAAAATCATAGAGTTATTAAGTCACTTGTTGACGATCATACTAAGATTAATATGTCACCAAATCAATTTATTCAAATTAAAACTGAATTTGTGCCAGCACCACCTTCGACAGAAACTGTAGACATTATGATTGGCAATAAAATCGACTTTCTTTTGAGGTAATTATATTTTTTTTAGTTAGCTTCAATATGCCCACCGCTCATCGCGCAAGGAAGATCTAGCACCTGAAATGTAATTGCCGCGCAATGATTGGCAACTCAGAGTTAACAAATAATATCTATAGTTTTTTGCTTAAAGAAAAACATTTCGCTCCTATAGCGTAACCATTTTTTTCAAATTCAATTTCATAACCCAATTTTTGATAAAAACTAACTGCATTTTGAAAATCCATAGTTGATACTGTTGCCATTGAACATTTTTCAATTCTACCAAATTCATGTACCCTCATCATTAATTTTCTAGCTAAACCTTGCTCGCGGTGATCTGGATGCACCCATAATTGATCTGTATAAATTATACCAAAAATTACTGAACCATTGCATCCAGCAATTATTTTTTCATTTTCATCTCGGATAAAAAATACAAAATTATAAGCATCATCGTAATCTGGGCTTTCATCATTAATTTTTCTAGTTAAAAAATCAATATCATTAAAATCAGGCTTAACAGTAAATTCAATTCTCATATAATCCTTTTATTACTTTTCCTCTGGTAAGAATCCACCAACTTGCGATGACCACAACAATTTATATAAACCATCTATTTTAAGCAAATCTGAGTGAGTTCCGTCTTGAACAATTACTCCCTCACTAAATACCAAAATACGATCCATATTCAGTAATGTTGATAATCTATGAGCAACAACTAAAGTAGTTTTTCCTTGCATTAAGTGGTCCAAACTTTCTTGAATCAAATGCTCTGTAATGGAATCCAGAGCACTTGTAGCCTCATCCATGATCAAAATTGGTGCATCCTTAAGAATCGCTCTAGCTATTGCTATGCGCTGACGCTGACCACCTGAGAGCTTGACACCACG
>JAYUJO010000044.1:0-2851 GCA_043765215.1 Rickettsiales bacterium
TCTAAATTAATAGCTACTCCCTGTGCGTTGTTTTTATTTGGGTCACCACTTTCATCAGCAATTACATATTCAACTTGTCCTCTACCAGCAAAACTATCATCCATAACTTGGCCATTTAAACGTCGGCATTTGGTTTGTTTTATATTTAATACATAGCCTCCAGTGTTATTACTTGCATCAGCATTATTGCTAATTAACCTATATTGCAAATAACTAGAATTACTTTCTGTATATTCAGTATTTAAAATTTGATTATAATTCAAAGTTGCCTGACTATTTTTAATTTCTGCAAAAGAATAATTACTGCCAAGATTAGTTTTATCAGATGGATCTTCAGAATTATCAAATCTATATAGTAATCCTGTTGCATTATCTGCTGAATACCAAAAATATTTCTTATTTTGATAATCACCATCAATAAATTCTTGTTCAGTTTTGCAGTCTCTATCAAGGTTAATTTTCAGTTCATTAATATTTTTAGAATATGGATATGTATATAAACCATCACTTTTATAATTCTCCGGAGGAGTACCATAGACATTCTCATAACATGAACATTGATCATAAACTGTTTCATATCCATCGTTACAAACACCAGAAACCTCAACGCCCTTACATTGCTGATGTGGATTACATTGAGTGCATTCAGCTTTAAATTGGCATTTATCTACAAATTTATCATCGGGGTTAAATGACATATAGCGTCCACATAAAGGACTATAGCTAAATGCACCGTCACGGCAATCAGCTGTAAGGGATTTTTTTTCAATTGAATTGTAAATACTGCTAGTTGGATTAGTAGTTTTCTGATCTTTATATAAGGAAACTTCTATTAGATCATTTTTAAAAACTTGAGCAATATTACGCCACTCTGGATTTTTAGCATCTATATATAATGAGACTGGGGGGCTCCCTTCTATTACTCTTGGGATTTCAATTCTTGCATTCTCAATATCTTTGTCAGACGTTGTTTGTAGATTATTTATTGGCAGATATGCTTTACATAAACTAACATCTCCTCTAACTGACAAATTAACAACTTGTTCTTTTTTGACTGCTAAATTAGTATTTACCCATTTACCAAAAGTGCTAGGATCTAAATTTATTGATGATTCATTTTCTTGGGCTGTGGTAGCTACATAATTAGCATTAGCCTTTAGTGTAACTGTTTTGGTAATTTTATCTAAATTTGATAATGTAACTCCGTTTGTAGTAGCAGATGCACCTGAAATAGCTTCTAAAAAACCATCAACTACTTCTCCAGCAGAATTTTGGAGATCCTTTATACTATCGGATATACCAATACTTCCAGCAAGACCTGTTACTAGATTAATAGGATTACTTAAAGTCTCTAAAACATTTTGAGTACTCTCAGTTGGGTTTTTATTATAATTATAGCGATATAAACAACCATCCCCTGAGCCAACAATTCCTACAAGGCCAATAATAAATAAAACTAAGATGAATAATACTCCCAAAAGGGCGAGTAAAATCATAATAATAATTTTTTTGTTACTCATTTACCGCCTCCACCATCGTCACTCTTACCTTGAATAGCTCCAACAACTTTACCAGCAGCATCGCCTACTCCTCCACGCTTACCTCCGTCGTTGGAACTTGTATCCTTTGCAGCTTCTTGAAGCGCCGAAGCAGCTTGTGTAGCTGCAGTTACAACATTTCCAGTTTTAAGTGCTACTACAGCAGCTGCAGCACTAACAGCAGCTTTGGCTAAACCAATTACTTTATCCACAATCATATTTGGATTTATTGATACACCAGACATGCTTGGACCTCCTGATAATTCAGCCGTAAATTGATTTACTGATTTGAGGAAATAATAGAATATAATTATATATAGCATCATATTTAAAAAATCCATTGCCATATTTAATGTATCATTAACATTAGTTAGAGAAAATAATAAAAATGTTTTTGAACTCCAACCTTGTCCCGTTGAATATTGCAACAACTTATAACCAACGCTTGCTTCACATTTTTCAGGTTCATTTGCTGGTAGCATTAATTCAAATGTGCTAAATGAGTTTTCTCCTGCGCTATAATCATGACGCTGATATTCACAATTGCCATAAATTGTTGAATCATACATAGTAAGCAGCACAGCAACAACGCCGCCAATAACAGCTGGCTGAATAGCACATGAAATTACTATTTTTTGCCATCCATCATAATATATTTTAGTTCTCTCAAATAATGCCATTGGAATGAATATTGGTGATATGTAAGCCATGGCATATAAAGTCAGCATACAGACTAGGTAAGCAGAAATAAAATACATTACTATTGAAATAAACATTATCGCAAATAATATTCCTAATATTACAATGACAATATTTCCAGCTAAAAGAAAACCAAAAAATATTGTAAAAATAGAAAATATTCCGATATTTTTTAAAATACCTGAAGATAAATCTGAAGGGTTGCTTAGTTTAACAGGAGTTGCTCCAGGAGGCGTTAATCCAATACTACTATCAGCCCCATCTAAAACTGAACCGATATTATAAATTAATTGCATACCTAAATAATAGGCAACGCGACAATCAATAGCATCCCAAACTTTATAAAATTCAAAACCACGTTCATATTTAGCTCGATCAAATACGCACAGACCTTGCGAACCACCAGCTAGAAAAGTAAATTCGGTAAAATTAGAAGTAAGCTCTACCAATATTGGTAGCGCATATTGAGTCATACCATTTTTATTAACTTGACGACCTTCAACAATTGATCCTCCCCATAAGCCAACAGCAAAATAGCTAACCAAAATAAATTTCATTAAGAAGATTGAAAATTGTTCAAGACTAGTTTTTTCAGGATCTAAAATAACTTTAAA
>JAYUJO010000045.1:0-2846 GCA_043765215.1 Rickettsiales bacterium
ATCAACTCTTAAGAAATATAATCCTTCTGGTGGCGCTGTAGGTCCGCCGACTCTTCTATCTTTAGCCTGTAATACTTGCTGAATTTTTTCAGGGGCCCAATCTCCTCTACCCACCATAACTAAATTACCAACAATATTTCTAACCATGTTATGTAAAAAAGATAGGGCAGATACATGAATTTCAATATCATTAACATTCTTATGAATCACAATATTATTCAAAGTTTTTATTGGGGATTTTGCTTGACACTCAGATGCCCTAAAAGAACTAAAATCATGTTTACCAATTAAATAATTAGCTGCAATTTGCATATCATCTATATTTAATGGGGATCTCAGCCAATAAACTAAGCCATTATTAATAATATTAATGCTAAAACGATTTAATATTTTATATACATAATGCCTTTGCTTAGCGTCAAAACGAGCATGAAAATCAGAATCTACAATTTCTGCATCAACAACACCAATCGTATGGCCCCTGCAAAAATGATTAATTGAATGCATTAATCGTTTAGGATCGTAGGAATTCTCTAAATCAAAATGAGCTACTTGACCATAGGCATTGACGCCAGCATCAGTTCGTCCAGCTGCCATAACCATAACTCGCTCTTTACTAAAGGCAAAGATTGCATCTTCAATAATTTGCTGCAGCGATAAGCTATTATCTTGTCTTTGCCAACCACAATAGCCAAGGCCTAAATATTCTAAAGTAATTTTATAACGAATAAAATTACCCCATATTATTACTGCCAGAACCACTTAAGAAACTGATCATCTTTTTAGAGCGAATCGGATGCTTAAGTTTTCGAAGTGCTTTAGCCTCAATCTGCCTGATTCTCTCACGCGTTACATTAAATTGTTGGCCAACTTCTTCCAAAGTATGGTCAGTATGAACGCCAATACCGAATCGCATGCGCAGCACGCGCTCCTCTCTTGGTGTTAATGTTGAAAGAATTCTAGTAGTTGTCTCACGCAGGTTTGATTGAAAAGCTGCATCACTTGGCAGTATTGCATTTTTATCTTCGATAAAATCGCCTAAATAACTGCCATCTTCATCACCAACTGGGTTTTCTAAACTAACTGGCTCTTTAGCAATTTTCATTACTTTTTTCACGCGATCAATAGGCATTGAAAGTCTTGCAGCAATTTCAGCTGGAGTTGGTTCATAGCCAAGTTCACCAAACATTTGACGCGATGTTCTGATAATTTTATTAATTGTTTCAATCATATGCACAGGAATACGAATAGTGCGAGCCTGGTCTGCAATTGATCTTGTGATTGCTTGACGAATCCACCAAGTTGCATAGGTAGAGAATTTAAATCCTCTACTATATTCGAATTTATCAACCGCTTTCATCAAGCCAATATTTCCTTCCTGAATTAAATCTAGGAATTGCAGCCCCCTATTAGCATATTTTTTGGCAATTGAAATTACTAAGCGTAAATTCGCTTCAATCATTTCCTTTTTAGCTCTAGATGTTTGCCTGTCTCCTTTTTGAATAGAACCAACAATTCTTTTAAACTCAACTAATGGAATAAAAGATTCCTTCTCAATGGCCCGAAATGATTTTAAAACTTTATTAATTGCTGATTGCTCTTCATTAAAGAAATTTTTCCAAGCAGCTTCTTTTTTAGTTTGAATTTTATTCAACCATTCTTGGCCGTAATCAGAATTAGTATATTCCTTTAAAAAACTTTGACGATTAACTTTATGCTTTTCAGCCAAAGCCATTAATTTCATTTCTTGAGTTAATAATTCTTTGTTGATGCTATATATATCAGTCAGCATTTCTTCAACGCGCTTATTATTAAAATGTAGTGACGAAACTTCTTCAATTAATGAGCTTAATAATTTACCATAAGTTTTATTGCCTTTGAGTAATTCGATGTTATTTTTTTTAGCAAAATGTTTTTTAACTTCAGATAAAATATCACTGCAAATTTTGGCAATACTTTCCATTTTATCAGTAACTGATGGCAATAATTCAGCTTCCATTGCCGAAATTGACAATGAAACTGAAGCGTCTTCGTCTGAATCATGGTCTAGTTTTGTTTTATCATCAAGACCATCTTCATCGTCCTCGTCACTCTCATCTTCACTGATTTCTGTAACTTCATTATCCAAATTAGCTTCAAGATCAATCAAATCTCGAAGTAAAATCTTTTCATTAATTAAGTCCTCAAACCATTTAATAAAGCGTTTCATTGCAATTGGACTCTCACAAAGAGAGTTTCTCATTAATTGCTTACCCTCATCAATTCGTTTAGCAATTTCGATTTCATTCTCGCGCGATAATAGTTCAACACCGCCCATGTCTCTTAAATATAAACGAACAGGATCATCCGTAGAGCCTAAATCCTCAACTTCATTTTCTTCCTCAGAATCAGCTGATCTATTAAAAACAGTTAGCTCTTCATTAACATTGATATCTAGTTTAATATCTTCATCATCCTCTTCTAATATGTCTATTCCTGCTTCTGAGAATTTTGAAATGGCATTTTCAAGTTCATTAACAGACAGTTTTTTGCTAGCTGTAATAGATTTATTAAGTTCATCGTAGGTAACGAATCCTTTCTTTTTACCTTTATCTACTAAATTATCAAGATTTTTAGAATCTGTTTCGCTAAGCTTTGGTTCTTTATTTTTTTTTGTCATAGATATTTAAAATATGTTGGTAATTAATTAACTTATAAAATTTTCACTTAATTGTTCCAATTCTTTGGAAACTTTTTGAATTTCTTTTAGATATGAAGAAGATCTAGACTCAGCTATATCTGAATTAATTTTTAATGCATCCACATATTCTTGTTTTAAAATTAAAAGATAATGTTTTTTACACAGC
>JAYUJO010000046.1:0-7414 GCA_043765215.1 Rickettsiales bacterium
CAATAATAATGGAGTAAATTCTACATCGCTGGCTCTGATGTTAAATAACCAGCAAATAGAGGCAGGATCGGTGATTAGTAGAGCATTCGATTCTTGTTCTTGGATAAAATCTCTACATTTTTTTATTTTATCTAGCCAATTCATACCAGCAAATTCAATTGGATATTCATAAATAGTTGAATTTGGACGCTTTGGTTGATCATGCCAAATAATATCGACTAAATTTTCTGCATAAGATTTAAGATTTAAACCTTCGAATTTGCTTAAACTATTAATATTAAATAAATGAGGATCATAAGCTAATATATCTGAATCATTGACATAATTTGACCAATTAATTTCATAAAAATTTTTTTGATCAAATACTTTAAATAACTTAATATCTAATTCTTTTTCACATTGCGAAATATATCTTCCATCAGTGAAAAAAAGCACTATTTCAGGTAATATAATAGCTAATCCATTTGATCCAGAAAAACCAGTAATATATTCTAGCCTTTTGGCATATGAGGGCACATACTCGCTTAAATACTCGTCTGAGCTTGGGATAATATATCCAGTATAATTATGTTTTTTTAATTCCGCTCTTAAAAGTTCTAATTTGTTTTTTATCATTTATTATCCTTTAATCAATTCAATCCATTCTTGCTCATTAACAATTTTTATGCCTAATGTTTGAGCCTTTTTTAATTTGCTACCAGCTTTTTCTCCAGCAATGACTAGATCAGTATTAGCAGATATTGCGCTCACTACTGTTGCTCCTAATTTTTCAGCTTTATCTTTAGCTTCGCTTCTTGATATTGAGCTAAGCGTGCCCGTAAAAATCACATTTTTACCAGATAAAATACCGCTCTTTGTGAGTTTTATATAATCTGAAATTTCCAAAATATTTATCATTTCTTTAATAGTAGCAACATTTTGCGAGCATGTAAAAAAATCTTTTATATCAATAATCATTTTATTACCCACGCCATCTAAATCTTCTAGTCGCTTAAAAATAGCTAAATCATTAGCAGCTAATTTCAGCATTGCCTCTAAAAAACCATCAGCAGTTATAAATTCTTTAGCCAAAACTTTTGCATTGCTATCACCCACATGTCTTATGCCCAATGCGTAAATAAATCTTGGTAGGTTAACTTGTTTGGCATTATTAATATTATCAAATAATTTTTGAACAGATTTTGCCCCCCAGCCTGGCATGTTTTCTAGTTTTGTAAAAGAATTATCATTTAATTTTTCTAGATGAAAAAGATCAACTGGACTTTTTATCATTTTTTTATTTAGCAAAAATTCAACTTGCTTAGAACCAATTCCATCAATATTTAAAGCATTTTTTGAAACAAAATGCTTAATTGATTCATGTAATTGTTTTGGACAATTTAGTCCATTTGTACATCTGATTAATACATCATCTGGATCAATATTAAGTATAGATTGACAAGAAGGGCAATTAGTTGGAAGAGCAAATTTTAGTGCATCTAATGGGCGTTTATCAATATTAACTCCACTTAGTTTTGGAATCACATCGCCAGCTCTATGCAGCAAAACTATGTCACCAATTCTGATATCAAGCCTTTCCATTTCCTGAAAATTATGCAAAGTAGCCCGGGCAATCATCACGCCTCCAACACTAATAGGTTCTAGCTCTGCAACTGGTGTTAATATACCAGTTCTTCCAACTTGCACTGTAATATTATTTAACTTTGTTTCTGCAATCACAGCTGGAAATTTATGAGCAATAGCAAATCTAGGGCTTCTTGCAATAAAACCAAGACGCTCTTGCAGTGCATAATCATTAACTTTATAAACAACGCCATCAATTTCATATGACATAGTCGCTCTTTTATCAGCAAGTAAATTATAGAACTCAATGATCTCTTCAACTGAATTGCATAGGCGATAATTTGGGTTAGTTAAAAATCCTGCCTGCTCTAATTTTTGTAGTAATTCTGCTTGGCTGGTTACAAATTTCTTGCTGCTAGCTCCTATTGCATAAACGAAATATTTCAATGGCCTGTTTGCAGTTACCTTGGTATCTAGTTGGCGAAGTGAACCTGCTGATGCATTACGTGGATTGGCAAATTTTGGTAAATTTTGTTGTTCTTGATTTTTGTTTAATAAAATAAAATCTTCTTTATCAATATAAATTTCGCCCCTTATTTCTATTAAATCTGGAGCGTTTTTTAAATTTATCGGCAGATTTTTTATTGTTTTAATATTTTCGGTTATATTCTCACCAACATAGCCATCGCCCCTGGTTGTTGCTGTAGTTAATATGCCTTTTTCATATGTTAATGAAAATGATACACCGTCTATTTTTGGCTCACAAAATATTGCGGGAAAATGATCAATAGTTAGAAATCTTTTAATTTTATCTATAAAATCAGAAACATCTTCATTAGAAAAAGCATTCCCTAATGATAGCATAGGATTTATATGTGCATGTTTATCAAACTTATTTTGCACAATAGAGCCAACTTTTTGTGTTGGGCTATCAATAGACATAATTTCCGGATATTGTTGCTCTAATGCTTCTAATCTATGAAATAACTGATCATACTCGGCATCAGGCACCGTTGGGGCATCATTAATATAATATTCTTCATTATATTGTCTAATTTTTTGTCTTAATATTTTTACTTCAGACTCTATGTTTTGATTAATCATATAATGTCTAGTCCTATGTCTACAGAAGGGCTTGAATGAGTTAATTTACCAATTGAGATGATATCAACGCCAGTTTTAGCAATTTCCTCGACCGTGTCTAGTGAGACATTACCAGATGCTTCAATAATTGCATTATTTCCAATCATTTTTACTGCTTCGTTCATTTGTTTAATTGTCATATTATCTAGCATAATAATCTCACATTTATTTTCAAGCGCTTCTTGAACTTGCGCTAAATTATCGCATTCAACTTCTATTTTAGCGTAATGTGGATTTTGCTCTCTGGCTAATTTAATTGCGCGCGTGATATTGCCGCAAATAGCTATATGATTATCCTTAATCATGATGCTACTATCTAATGTTAATCGATGATTATGACCACCGCCACAAGTTACCGCATATTTTTGTAATTGGCGTAGCATTGGCGTCGTTTTTCTTGTATCACATATGTGTGCTTTTGTTCCTTGAACTTTTTGTACATATGCATGAGTCAGTGTGGTAATACCTGAGAGATGCTGCATAAAATTCAAAATAATTCGCTCAATTAACAATATTTCTCTAGCATAGCCATTGCCAGAAATAATAGTTGATGATTGTTTAACTTCATCGCCATCTTGATAATTAGTTTTATATTTTATGCTAGAGTAATTATCAAAATAATATTCTGCAATATTAATGCCGCATAAAATCATATTTTGCCTTGCATTAATGGCAAAATCAATTTTTTTATCATCAGCAATAATTGCATTTGAAGTAATATCACCTTTTATTCCAAAATCTTCCAAGAAACTCTCATCTAATAGTTTACTTATAGTTTGGATCTGTAATTTCATAAACATCTCACCGTATAAAAAAATATTGAATTTAAGTTTTATTTGAGAAATGAGCTTTAATCAATTAAAACTTTATACTGGTTTGAAATTTGATAAATATATTTACGTACAATATTCAAGTTTTCGTTGCTTTTCTATTTATCAGTGCTAGAATATATTAAGTTTGTAAATATTCTAAAAAGAGTAAAATATGGAAAAAGATAAAGCCTTAGCTGCAGCCCTAAGCCAAATAGAAAAAAATTATGGTAAAGGTTCGGTGATGAAACTAGGTCAACGAACAGAAATGAATATTGAAGCAATACCAACAGGTTCTGTAGGCCTTGATGTTGCATTAGGTATTGGTGGGATACCTAAAGGAAGGGTTGTTGAAATATTTGGACCTGAGAGTTCAGGTAAAACTACATTGACTCTTCATATGATTGCAGAATCTCAAAAGCAAGGTGGAACCTGTGCATTTATTGATGCAGAACACGCCTTAGACCCAGTATATGCAAAAAAACTTGGGGTTAATATTGATGAATTAATTATTTCTCAGCCAGATACTGGGGAACAAGCATTGGAAATTGCTGATACATTAATTCGTTCTGGCGCCATTGATTTACTAGTAGTAGACAGCGTTGCGGCTTTAGTACCAAAAGCTGAAATTGATGGTGAAATGGGTGATTCCCACATGGGTCTTCAAGCTCGTTTAATGAGCCAGGCACTACGAAAACTGACAGCTTCAACATCCAGAACTAATTGCACAATTATTTTTATTAACCAAATAAGAATGAAGATTGGGGTAATGTTTGGCAGCCCTGAGACTACGACAGGTGGTAATGCTTTAAAATTTTATGCATCTGTTAGAATTGATATTAGACGTGTTGGTTCTATTAAAGATAAAGAAGAAGTTGTTGGCAACCAAACACGTGTTAAAATTGTCAAAAATAAAGTGGCTCCCCCATTTAGGATTGTAGATTTTGATATCATCTATGGCCGAGGTATTTCCAAAGAAGGAGAATTAATTGATCTTGGCGTTAAGCAAGAATTAGTTGACAAAGCCGGGGCTTGGTATTCATATAATGGAATAAGAATTGGTCAGGGTAGAGAGAATGCAAAACAATATATGCGTGATAATGTTGAAACTGCTAAAGATTTAGAGGAAAAAATTAAATTTCAGCTGCTTAATTCTGATAATAATTTAGTTATTGGTGGCGCTGATAATGATGTTGATAATGACGAAATGGATAAATAAAAACAGGAAAAAATGATTGATTTAACAAATAATTCCGCTCTAGTTACAGGAGCTAGTGGTGGTATAGGTCGAGCAATTGCAATATTACTACATAAACTTGGCAGCCATGTATATATTAGCGGCAGTAATATAGAAAAACTAGAACAATTGGGACAAGAACTTGGTGATAATTATACTATAAAACAATGCAATCTAGCTGATAAAGAAGCGTGTAATAATTTACTCGATGGCATTGAAAAATTAGATATTTTAGTTTGCAATGCAGGAATTACTAGAGATAATTTAATCATTAAAATGTCTGATGAGGAATTTGATGAAGTAATAAACGTTAACCTCAAAAGTAATTTCATATTAAATAAAATTGCTATAAAAAAAATGATGCGTGCAAGATATGGGCGCATTATTAATATTTCCTCGATAGTTGGAGTCTCTGGTAATCCTGGTCAATCTAATTATTGCGCATCTAAAGCTGGTTTAATTGGTATGACTAAATCATTAGCAATTGAAGTTGCTAGTAGAAATATTACAATTAATGCAGTAGCTCCTGGTTTTATTAAATCTGCAATGACCGATGCTTTAAATGATGTGCAAAAAGATGCTATATTGCAAAAAATTCCGACAAAAACTCTAGGTCAACCTGAAGATATTGCAAATATAGTTGCATACCTTGCAAGCCCTCTTGCATCATACATTACAGGGCAAACAATTCATGTTAATGGTGGAATGTTATTAATGTAGAATTTTTTATTCTAGCAAATAAAAAAAAATTGTGGTAAAAGATGGAAACTAGAATTTTTATAAATCATAAAATGCTAAATTAAAGAAAACTATATAGAGGTTTTATATGAGTGATAATATCGAGCAAAAAATTGTTGCACCTATTTCAGATAATGCAAAAATTGATGAAGCTAAAACAATTGATGGATCAAAAATTGAACAAAAAATTATTCAAATAGTTGCTGAAACTCTTAGAATTAGTGAATCAACAATTACTTCAGGTTCTAAATTTGTAGATGATTTAGCAGCAGATAGTTTAGATTTAGTAGAATTAATGATGGCAATTGAAGAAGCCTTTAGATGCGAAATTCCAGATGAAGAAACAAAAAAAATCTCTACTGTAGCAGACGCTGTTGAATATGTTACAAAACATTTAAATACATAAGTTTATCATAAAAACACTAGGTGGCAATTAGTTCCTAATTTAATAGCTATAAATTCTTATTGAATTAACTTTTCACCACCTAAAATAAATTTTACGATAATCAATTTTCATATTTATATATAATATCATAAGGATTTTATTTATATGACCTCAAGAAGAGTAGTTATTACTGGAGTTGGCGCTGTAACTTCGCTTGGCAAAAATGTAGCAGATATTTGGAGCGCTCTATTGGCTGGAAAGAGTGGTATTAGTAATATAACTTCTTTTAACACAGATAAACTTGCTTGCAAAATAGCATCTAGTGTTAAAGATTTTAATCCAGAAGAAATTATTCCTGCACGCGAACTTAGAAAAATGGATAAATTTATTCATTTTGGTTTAGTAGCAGCAGCAGAGGCGATAAATGATAGTAATTGGAAACCTGAAAGTGAACATGATAAGGAGCGAACTGGCGTTATTGTTGGCTCAGGTATCGGTGGTCTTGGCACAATTGAAGATACTTCCGTAGAATTACATACATCTGAAATAAATAGAACCAGTCCTTACTTTATTCCAGCAGCTCTAGTTAACCTATTATCTGGACATATTTCAATAATGCATGGTTTTCAAGGGCCAAATAGTGCTATTTCTACAGCTTGCTCTTCTGGAGCTCATGCAATTGGTGATGCTGCTCGTATGATTAAATATGGCGATGCGGATGTAATGATTGCAGGTGGCGCTGAAGCACCAATTAATCCAATAGGTGTGGCTGGTTTTTCTGCGGCGAGGGCTCTTGCTGTAAATTTTAATGATGATCCAACTAGTGCTTCAAGACCTTGGGACAAGAATCATTCTGGTTTTGTCATGGGAGAAGGTGCTGGAATTGTTGTTTTAGAGGAATATGAACATGCAATTAAACGCGGCGCTAAAATATATGCAGAAGTACGCGGCTATGGCTTGACTGGAGATGCTTATCACATGACTTCTCCAAGTGGCAAAGGTGCATATAGGGCTATGTCCAACGCTTTAAAAGACGGTAAACTAACGCCTCAAGAAATTGATTATATTAATGCACATGGTACATCGACAAAAGTTGGTGATGTCATTGAACTAAACTCTGTCCAATCTTTATTTAGTGAAAATAAGAAATTTAAAATGTCTTCGACTAAATCAGCAATTGGTCATTTGCTTGGAGCTGCTGGCAGCGTAGAGGCAATATTCACAGCTCTAGCCATACGCGATCAAATTGCGCCCCCAACTCTTAATTTGCATGATCCAATAGATGAAGTTAAAATTGATCTAATAGCTTTGACTGCAAAAAAAATGAAAATTGAACATGCGCTGACTAATTCATTTGGCTTTGGCGGCACTAATGCTAGTTTACTCTTGAGCAAAATTGTTTAAAACTATAAATAGATTGCTAATATCATAATGTTAAAACATTGAATTCCTTAATATCAATTACCATATATTATATATATATAAATCATATGGTAAAGAATCATGAATATTGAAAAATTCACTGCAGCTACTAGAGAT
>JAYUJO010000047.1:0-7363 GCA_043765215.1 Rickettsiales bacterium
TCCTTCATCTTCGGCTCCTTCATAATTATTTCTATTCATGAATTTACCTCTATCACATTCCTCTTTCCTTTGTTAGATGCTCCTTAATTTACGCTCACGAAGAAGCTATGCTATTAGCGTCAGCTTTAAAAGAGAATCATTCTCTTACTGAATTAAACTTAAGTTTTAACAATATAGGAGTTGAAGTAATTAAATTGTTGGCGGAAGCTTTAAAAGAGAACAACTCTCTTACTCAGTTAGATCTAGCCATTAATCAAATAGGAGCTGAAGGAATTAAGCTCATAATTGAAGCTTTGAAAGAAAATAATTCCCTTACTCATTTGGATCTATCCCTTAATCTAATAAGAGCTGAAGGAATTAAGCTCATAATTGAAGCTTTAAGAGAGAATAGCTCTCTTACTCACTTAAAGCTAACTGGTAACCAAATAGGAGATGATGGAGCGAGGCTACTAACAGAAGCTTTAAAAAAAAATAACTCTCTTATTCAAGTAGATCTAAGCAGTAACTTTATAGAAGATAACAGTTTAGGGCTATTAGTAGAGGTGCGCTCTCATGTTATGACGGATATTGAGTCTATAGATAATCCAAACGTAGAACATTTATCTAAAGACGAAATTGAAGAATTACTTTCTAATTCTGGGTCTAATATTTCAACAATTTATTTAGGCTTTGGTAGTATTTTATATCAGCGCTGCAATCCAGCCAAAAGCGCCCGTTCGGCAGAATTTGAAGATGATGTTGATACTGCCTCTGAACAGGAAAGCTATATACAAGATATTAGCTGCCTTGATGATCAGACTACTAATATTATTGGTGAAGAGTCTGAGTTTTAAGGCATATGGCGTTGATGGGTATACTTTGAAAGAATATTCTAATCATTCCTATAAGCTTGGAAGTAATCCCCTCTCAAATAGAGGGGATTACTTCTAAAATTCAAATTACTTTTAAGCTAGTTTTTTATGTTTATATTTAGGATTTTTAGTATCTTCACCCTTAATATTAGTCATATAGTTATGATAATCCTCATAGTTGCCTTCAAACCAAGTTGCGCTTCCATCTTTATCGTAGGCAATAATGTGAGTCGCAATTCTGTCTAGAAACCATCTATCGTGACTGATAACAAAAACACAACCAGCAAAATCAAGAATGGCATCTTCCAATGCGCGCAGAGTGTCAACGTCTAGATCATTTGATGGTTCATCTAGTAAAATAACGTTAGCGCCCGCTTTTAATAATTTTGCTAAATGCACGCGGTTACGTTCACCACCTGATAGCTGACCAACTTTTTTCTGCTGGGCTGCTCCTTTAAAATTAAAGGCTGAACAATAAGCCCTACTTTTTAAAGTGATATCGCCCATTTCAAGTACTTCTAGGCCTTCGGAAATTTCTTCCCATACATTTTTATTGTCATCTAAATGATCTCTAGACTGATCAACATAGCCAAGTTTAACTGTATCACCAATATTAACATGTCCAGAATCTGGTTTAATTTTTCCCGTAATAATATTAAATAATGTCGACTTACCAGCTCCATTTGGACCAACAATACCGACAATTGCCCCAGGTGGAACTCTGAAGCTAAAGTCTGTTAATAGCACCTTGTCACCAAAATTTTTGGATAAGTTTTGTACTTCAATAACTAAATCTCCAAGTCTTGGTCCGTTTGGCACAACTATTTGGGCGGCTCCTGAATTAACATCACGCTTTCTATTAAGCAATTCTTGGTAGGCATTAATCCTTGCCTTACTTTTGGCTTGACGTCCTTTTTGAGATTGCTGCACCCATTCAAGTTCTCTTTTAAGCTGCTTAGAATGATCGCCCTCCTCTTTTTCTTCTGAAGCTAGTTTCTCACCCTTTTGTTTAAGCCAAGCGGAATAGTTAGAATGCCATGGTACGCATGCTCCACGGTCAATTTCTAATATCCATTCAGCTACTTTGTCTAGGAAATATCTATCATGCGTGATTGCCACAACAGTTCCCTTATAATCTTTCAAAAAAGTTTCAAGCCAGGAAACGGATTCTGCATCAAGATGGTTTGTCGGCTCATCCAGCAAAAGCATTCCTGGTTTTTCAAGCAGAATTTTGCATAATGCAACTCTTCTTTTTTCACCACCAGAAATTTTTGTTACATCAGCATCTTTTGGGGGGCATTGAAGAGCACTCATAGCAATTTCGATTTCTCTTTCCATGCTCCAGCCGTCACATGCATCAATTTTCTCTTGTAAATCTGCCTGCTTCATCAGCAAATCATTCATCTCATCATCAGTCATTTCTTCAGCAAATTTGGCACTAACTTCATTGAAATTATCAATTAATGCTTTCTTTTCAGCTAAACCATCCATAATGTTTTCATACACATTTTTTGTATTATCTAATTGTGGTTCTTGAGCTAAATAGCCAACTTTAATTCCATCTGCAACAAATGCCTCTCCATCATATTCTTTATCCAGTCCAGCCATAATTTTTAATATAGTTGATTTACCAGCACCATTATGGCCAATAATTCCTATTTTTGCTCCTGGCAGAAATGATAGCCAAGTTTCTTTTAAAATTTGCTTGCCATTAATTGACTTAGTCAAACCTTTCATCACATATGCATATTGATACGACATTATTTTTTTCCTAAATTATTTTATTTAAATTTTCATTCCTGAATTTGCCCAATCATCACTAAATTTCTTTAAGCCCTGATTAGTCAGATCATGCTCAACTAATTGAGACAATATTTGCGGAGACATGGTTGCAACGTCTGAGCCATATAATGCAGCCTCAGTTACATGTTCCATAGTTCTAATGGATGCTGCCAATATTTTAGTTTTAAAATCATAATTATTATATATTGATCTAATATCCATAATTAATTGCATCCCATCAAGGCCAATATCATCTAAACGACCTACAAATGGCGATATGTAAGTAGCGCCACATTTAGCAGCAAGCAACGCTTGATTTGCTGAAAAACATAAAGTCATATTAATTTTTCGTCCTTTTTCTACATAAAATCTGCATGTCTTTAAACCATCCCAAGTCATAGGTAATTTTAAAACCACATTTGAAGCAATTTTTAAAATTTTATAACCCTCAATTAACATTTCATCATATGCAGTTGCAGCAGCTTCAATACTAACATCACCAGTCACTAAATCACATATTCTCTCTGCGGTTTCGTAAAACCCTTTTTCCGAATGAGCCATTAAAGTTGGATTAGTAGTAACTCCATTAATAATACCAATATCTTGATATTTTTTTATTTCTGAATAGTCAATGCTGTCTAAAAAAAATTCCATAATTAATTTATTTTGCTTAAAATAGTATCCAATTCTTCCATATTTCTATAATGAAAACTAATTTTACCAGTGCCAAAGTTTTCTTCAATCGTTACTTTAACACCAAATTTCTCACTAAGTGATTGTGTGAATATCAATAAATCATCATCTAAATTTGAAGTTTTTACAGTTAATTCATTATTTTTGTTTTGTTTTTTTCTGTTGTTAGCAAGTTCTTCAGTTTGACGAACATTTAAATCATTAGCTATCACTTTAGCAGATAATTCCTCAGCATTTTCAAGTCCAATTAAACATCTTGCATGACCCATGCTTAATCTTCCCTCATTAACCATCATTTTAATGGAATCGGGCAGACTATTAATACGTAATAAATTAGAAATATGACTTTTACTTTTACCAACAACTGCGGATATTTCTCCTTGTGAATAACCATACACATTAATTAATTCCTGGAATCCTTCAGCTTCTTCTATGGCTGACAATTCTTGTCTTTGAATATTTTCAATTAAAGCTATTTCTAATATTTCTTTTTTATTTAATTCCTTAATAATTATTGGGACTTGCTTTAGACCAATGAGTTTAGATGCCCTAAAACGCCGCTCTCCTGCAACAATTTGGTACTTCCCATTACTCAGCTTTATCACAATGATTGGTTGTAGTAATCCATGACTAATTATTGAATCAGCTAATTCTTTTATTCTTTCTTGATTAAAATGTTTTCTTGGTTGCTCTTCATTTACTTCAATCAATTCTATATCAACATTATTTTCTCCCCCTTTAATTTGAATGGGTACCACCTCTTCTCTTAATAAAGAAGATAAACCTCGACCTAATGCTCTATTTTTCATTTTTTATCTCTTTCATGCGGGCATTGCATATTTTGCCTCTTTTTTTTCACGTGCAATAATTTCCTTTCCAAGCTCAATATATGCTAAAGAACCACTGCATTTATGATCGTAAATTATCGCAGCTTTTCCATGTGAAGGAGCTTCTGATAATTTAATATTGCGCGGAATTGTTATATTATATACAAGCTTACCTAAACAAGATCTTACATCTCGTTCAACCATTTCTGTTAATCGATTTCTTTTATCATACATTGTAAATAAAATTCCTCCAATTTTAATTTTTGGATTTAATTTCTTCTCTACAATTTCTATGGTTTTTAATAAATGACTCAAACCCTCTAAAGAATAAAAATCACATAACATTGGAATAATTACCTCATCAGATGCCACTAAAGCATTTAGTGTTAAAAGATTTAGAGATGGTGGGCAATCAATAATAATGTAATGATATTGATCTTTAATTAATTCCAAGTTATTTTTTAAGATATATTCTTGTTCTTCATTATTAAGACTTATCTCAACTGCAGCTAAATTAGTATTGGATGTTATTATTGATAGTTTAGGAATGCTAGTTGGTAAAATAGCATCTATAATAGAATTTAAACCTGAGAAAATATTATACGAAGTTATTTTTCTATCCTCCTGATTAATGCCAAGACCGCTACTACTATTTCCTTGCGAGTCAATATCTATAAGCAACACTTTTTTATTCATAACCGCAAATACAGTAGCTAAATTTATAGCTGTAGTTGTTTTACCAACTCCACCTTTTTGATTAACTATGGATATGATTTTTGCACTCATATTTATCGCGCTCTTACGTTTATAATTTCAAGAATTTTTCCCTTTTCGCAAGTTATGCTATCATGAATATTAACGTTAAACAACCAATGTTTATCAGCTGAATCTAATTCTTTTTTATAAGTTTCTCCTTTATGCAATAAATACTTGTCTTTAACAGTAATATTTTTAGAATAATTAAAGATTGAATTTAAATCTGAAAAAGCTCTTGAAGTAATGATGTCACATGTCAAATCTTTAATGTTCTCAACTCTCTCATTTATTACAGTAATTAAATTACTTGACAATTTTAATGCCTGCATAAGAAATGCGCTTTTACGTGAATCACTCTCAATCAATGTCATTTCCTTAATATCTAATATTGATAAAATAACCCCTGGGAAACCGGCGCCTGATCCAATATCAATGATTGATATATTTTTATCAGTAATGAAATTAATTAATTGAATTGAATCTTCAAAATGTCGTTCTTCAATTTTTTCTATATCATTTTTAGAAATTAAATTAATTGTCGAATTCCATTTGACTAACAACTTTTTATAATCATCAAATTGCAACTTTATTTCACGTGAAATCATAATTTGATCTCAAATATATTATAAGCGCCGTTAAAGCTGCTGGTGTAACACCTGGTATTCTTTTAGCTGCACCAATAGTGTTTGGTTGATGTTTAGACAGTTTTTCTATCATTTCAGAGGATAATGCTTTTAACAAACTATAGTTAATATTAGATGGTATTACGCATTTTTCTTCATTTTTGAATAATTGTATATCTGCATTTTGTCTTTTTAAATAAACTGAATATTTAGACTCTATACAAAAATGATTTAGTGCATTTACATCTAAACTTTCCATTCCAGGAAAAACTTCTATTGTTTTTGCAACGCCAAAATTTGGCAAACCTAAAATTTGGTAAGCTGTTTTAATTGAACCATCTTGCGATACTTTAATTCCAAGCTTGCCTAATTGACTTGAGGTTAATGTTTTTGATAAAAGAATATTCTTAACATAAAGTAAGTTACTCAATTTTTTATTAAATTTTTCTTTTCTAAATTCAGATATTACTCCAAAATCAATTCCCTTAGGAGTTAATCTAAGATCTGCGTTATCCGCTCTTATCGATAAACGATATTCTGACCTTGAAGTAAACATTCTATATGGTTCAGTAACACCAAAATTGATTAAATCGTCAATCATTACTCCGATATAAGAATCTGATCTATCTAAAATAAATTGTGTTTTATTAGAAGCCGATAAAGCTGCATTAATTCCCGCAATTATTCCTTGCGCTCCCGCCTCTTCATATCCAGTAGTTCCATTTATTTGACCGGCTAAAAATAAATTTTGTTGTTTTTTTGTTTCTAACGTAGGCCTTAATTCTTTTGGATCGATATAATCATATTCTATTGCATATCCCGGTTTTATTATTTTTGCATTCTCTAAACCAATAATTGATTTAACAAATTGCTCCTGAACATCTTCAGGAAGAGATGTAGATATTCCATTTGGATAAATAGTATTGTCATTCAACCCTTCAGGTTCTAGGAAAATTTGATGACTTTCTTTATCACTAAATCTTGTAATTTTATCTTCAATGGAAGGGCAATATCTAGGGCCCACTCCCTTAATCAGACCTGAATACATTGCTGATTTATGAATATTATTTCTTATTATATCATGCGTTATTTGAGTTGTTCTGGTTATGTAACAATTAATTTGAGGAACTTCTACCTTCGACGTAAGTTCAGAAAAAGGTCTTGGGATTAAATCTCCAGCTTGAATTTCTAATAAAGAGTAATTAATAGTATTACCATCAATTCTTGGAGGAGTACCGGTTTTTAATCGTCCTAAATTTAATCCTAAATTTTTTAAAGTATGGGATAATCCATAGGAGGGTTGCTCCCCAACTCTTCCTGCTGGGGTAGATTTATCGCCAATATGAATCATTCCTGATAAAAAAGTTCCAGTTGTAAGTACTATTGATTTACATTCAATTTTATTATTACTTTTAGTTAACAAACCTTCAATTAAACTGTTTTTAATTATTATATCCTCAACTGAATCATACAAAATATCAAGATTTTGATAGGATGATAGTTCATTATTCATAGCTTTTCTGTATAACGCCCTATCAGCTTGCGCTCTTGGACCCCAAACAGCCGGACCTTTACTTTCATTGAGCATTTTATAATGGATGCCAGCTTTATCGATAATTCTTCCCATTAATCCATCTAGTGCATCAATTTCACGAACTAAAGTTCCTTTAGCAACTCCACCAATAGCTGGGTTACACGACATCTCACCTAAATTACTTTCTTTTAAAGTAATTAATAGTGTTTTACATCCAATTCTAGCTGAAGCAGCAGCAGCTTCACAACCTGCATGCCCTCCTCCAACCACTATATGCCACGGCCAAAGCCGCCAATT
>JAYUJO010000048.1:0-2764 GCA_043765215.1 Rickettsiales bacterium
ATTAAAGCTGATAAAAATTTTATCTTAAGCAAACTTAATATTGCAGATAAAGATTTAAAAACTTATTTTGATGATAATTGGGACGAATTCAGCACTAAAAATTTTGATGATGTTAAAATTCAGATTAAAGAAATATTCGTTAAAGAAAAAACAGATGAGCTGATTAGTGATTTGTCAAAAAAATTTGAGGAGGATGTCGTATCAGGCTTAACTATTGCTGAAATTGCTAAAAAATATAATTTAGAAATTTTTACAGTCAATGATATTACTCTTAGCAAAATGAATTCAAATGATAATATTGATTATATGGCAATGGCAGATACTATATTTGATATGGCCAAAAATGAATTATCTTACCCTATAGAAGTTCATGATAGCTCTGAAATTTTATTAGTAGCAGTCACTGACATAAAGCCTCAAAGAGATCTTGCTTTTGAAGAAGTTAAGAATGACATAATTAAACTTATTGAAAAAAGAAATTTGGCTTTACATAATGTACAAATATTAGAAGATGTAAAAAAATCTTACAATATTAATAATAACCAAATTATTCATCCGTCAGTAAAAAAAATTGTTAATAAGTCATTATCAAGAACAAATCGGGCACTTGAAAATAAATTACCAATGAGTCTTTTAAAAGAAATATTTAATATTAATTTATACGAATCAACAACTCTATCTGGTGATGGAAAAAATGCTTATTTTGCATATGTAAAGGAAATTAAAGGCAATATTCCTTTAGCAAAAAAAATACATGAAAATTCTAATGATTATTTTAAAGTTTTTATTAAAGAGGGCATATTACAGGAATTAATTAATCATATGAAAATTGAAAATAATATAAAAATTAATTATATTACTGAATAATTTTAAATTAAGGTTTGGTCTAAAATTTATATTATCAAAAAATAGCAATTTTTAAAAATTTTAGTTCATATTAAATTTATCTTTACTTTGTCAGGCATTATTAATATTTTGTTATAAGTTAAGCTTAAGCGATAAACTTCATTTAAGCTCTAAATATTAATAATAGATAATGCAGCATATTAAAAATAATGGTAAAAATTAATAAGATAATATTATTTTTAATATGTAATATATTATTTTCAACAGCCAATGCAGTTCTACCAATCAGAATTGAAACCAAAGCATTTGGCAATGATGTCCTGTTTATTTTTCATCGTGATAAAGATCAAGTTGTTATTTTATCTTCCAAAGGTAAATTGGTTAATGCTGATTTAAATATTCCCTCAAAATTTGAATTTACAAATAAACCAGAATTTAATAAATATGCAAGTAATTTTATTATTAAGCCCACTATGCAAAAAGTGAGTTTTACTATTAACGATGATTTGCAATTTCAAAAAATTATTAATGGTGAAAAACTTGATGCTTTAAAGTTTAAATCCAAACAAAAAAAGGAAGAAGATTTAACAAAAATAGGTGAAATGAAAAATGACCCCGCCTCAATAAATTATATTAAAAAAGGCAATGAGCATAGTTTATCTTTTAATCTTGGTAATGATAACAGTAAAATTGCATCATTTGTTAAGGGCAAATATTTATGGATAATTTTTGATCAAAAGAAATTATTTTCATTTAAAGATAATGAAATATTTCGTAAATTTGAAATAATTGCTAGTGAGAAAGGTACAGTTTTACGCTTTGTTATTGACCCTAAATTTCAGAATTTTGAGATCATTAATAATAAACAAGGTTGGGATGTTAATATAAATAGTTCAAGCAATAAAAAAAATATAAAATCATTAAAGCTTGAAGAATTGCCTAATCAAAATGGTTATTTTATTAAAGGTGATTTTGCTCTAGATGAAATTATTACCTTTCTAGATCCAGAATTAGGTGACTTAGTTGCTACGATTCCTGTTAATTCTAAAATTAATATTAATAATCAAAAAGATCAAATTGAATTTAGTCTATTAAAAACAAATCAAGGTGTAGCGATTATATTACTTAGTGATGATGCCTTAATTGAAAAATATATTGAAGGAATAAAAATTATTGCCAACACTAAATTACCAGAAGAACCTTATGTTAATCCAGAAAACTCCCATAAAGCTATCTTAAATGGATTGATTAAATTACCATCTATATTACCATATTTAGATAAAAATTTAGATATAATTGATTTTAATCAACAAAAAAGTAGATTAATTAGTGACGCCTCAGCTCACAAAGATGATATTGATGGTTATTTAAAAAACCTAGCCTTAGCTAAGTTTTATTTTATTAATACTTGGTATTATGAATCATTGGATGCTCTTAAGGTTGCTAAGCAATATTCTCCAAATGACTATCAAGCTAGTTTGCAAGCGAGATTTTTGGCAGCAGTCAATTACACAATGACTAATCAATATGATTTAGCCAAAGATTTATATAAAGAATTATTATTATATAATGATTTAAAACAAATTCCTGAAGTCGATCTTTGGTATCAATATAATGAATTTGCCCTTGGATTTAATCCAGATTCAATTGGTGTTTTGAATCTTTTATCTAAAACTATTTCTATATATTCTGACGATAAATATTGGCGTTTAATATCTGGAGAAATTGAACTTGGATTGATTAATAATGATTTAAAAACATTAGAAAAGTTATTTAAGGAAGTCAGAGTACCGATTGAAAATAGTGAATATGCTAACTCATTGAAATTTTATAAAGCCAATTATTATAGAAAAAAAGGACAAGTAAATTTAGCTAAACAATATTTTAAAGAATTAATTAGTTTAGATGTTGATCTTAA
>JAYUJO010000049.1:0-2763 GCA_043765215.1 Rickettsiales bacterium
AATTACTCTTTCTCTTAAATCCTTACTATATGGGCTTGTTGTCATTTTTTATTTTAATAATATCATATTTTATCTGCTAATTCAAGATGATTTACTATACACGGTAAATTACATCTTGTTAAAAAAATGTTCGAAGAGGGTAATATTGATATAAACGCTAAAGATCAATATGGTAATACAGCTTTAAATAAGATATGTTTATATAAAAATTATGATAATCTTAATGATGATATAATAAATTATAATTATACTGCTATTGCAAAATTATAAATTGATAATGGGGCTGAAATTAATCATAGAGTCGTTGAATCAATATTAAATAAATATAAAATTAATGAAATACGAAATATTATTTTAAATAAAATAGAAGCAGAAAACTCTTGGAAATTATATGGTCAAGAAATTATTTTCGGCGCTTGCAGAATTAATAATTTGAATTTAGTTAAAAAAATGCTTGATCTGGGAATGGATATCAATTCAAAAGATAATAATGGAAATACAGTTTTAAAAATAGCTTGCATTCATAAAAATCAAGAAATAATAAATTTATTGATAGATTATGGAGCATTAATTGATAAAATATATAAAAATGGTGGAGATATTGTAGAATATATATTTGAAGGTGAATATAATAATGAATTAAAAATTAAAATTTTAAATTTGATTAAAAATAATAATTTATGGGAAATTCATGGTAAGGAAATTATATCTATCATTTTTAGTCAAGGAGACTTTAAAATGCATGAAAGAATTATAGATATTTTTGGTGAGGATGCTATTACTCAAATATGTATAAATCGACATTATTAAGTTTATGTAATAATTACTACATTGAAGATGAAAATTTAAAAATTAAAATATTAAAATTTCTTTTGAATAAAAATGTAGATATAAACTATTAGGATTTAAATAAACTAGTAAAAATAATTAATGATAAATATGATAAAAAACTATTAAAATTATTTCAAACAAAACTTGTAATTAAATCATTAATTTACGGAGAGGAGATAAAAGAATATTTAGATTGTTTAAATATGGAAAACTCATTTTTATTTGAATTATTAACTGATTTATTTGAATTATTAACTAAATTCAAAAATTTTGAAGATTCTATAAATTTATTATTAAAAATAAATAATAACCAATTTGTAACTCAAGAATATAAGGATTCTATTACGAAAACTGTTGTTAATATTATAACTCAAGATTTAAATATTGATTATATTGAAATATTTAATATTATAGAAAAACTACCTATAAATGTTGATAATCTTGAAATATTAAGAGATTTATTAACATCTATATTAAATTCAAAAGATACATTTAATAATTGTGTTTCAAGAATTTTTTCTACAGTTTTTGACCTTCCAGAAGATTTAATAACCCCTTTATATGATATGCTTATTCAAAAACAACAATCTCTTTTTAATGTAAAAGATTCTTCAATAAAAAATTGGGTAGAATTTTATCAAAATCACAATAAATTAAATGAAGATGTTTTGAATTTAATAGAAATGATTGTCAATAATCAGAAAATTACTGACGAACAATTAAAGCAAATTGATTACGCAATTACTCAAGAAAATACAGAAATTTTCAAAGAATATTATTCACAAATGATTGAAAATGGCTATGAAGAATTATTATCAGATTTACAAAATATTGAAATATTACCAAAAGATATAAAAGAATTATTTTTAAAAGCTTTAAATATTGCAGAAGAGGCCGGTGTGGATATTGAGCCTGTTAGTCTAGCTGCAGAAAATTTAGTTCCTACAGCAAATATGGATCAACTAGATTTAATTGGAAACAATGACACTGATTCATAATATATAATATATTTAAGTTCAGTCGCTCACTTAATAATAATGGGAAAATAGAAATTTACTCTAAGTTCCCATTATTTTTTTATAGAATTAATCAATAGGTTTAGACCAATCAGGATCAGATGCATCATTTGGCGTTGGAACTATTCGCTCATTATAGCCTGAAAAATCTACCATGTGTAATCTATTTAAGCCATGGATATTTTGAGCTTTAGGCAATTTCCCTCTGTTTGAAGCTTTGCCTTTAGTAAATACAATCATGCGTCCATTACAAGACCATGATGGCGATTCAACCAGGTAACCTTTAGCAATCAGGCGCTCAAGGTTTTCACCATTAATTAATTCTGAATTCATTATGCCAATTGAAAAGCCAACTGTGCGACTAATTTTAGTATATGCAATATAATTATTTTCAGACCAATTTGGCTCTGCATATATACCTTTTCCAGTGCTAATTTTTTGAACATTATTACCCAATCGATCCATAGTAAAAATTTGGCGAGCTCCGTTACGATCAGAATTAAAAACAACTTTGCTTCCATCAGGTGAATATGAGGGAGAAGTATTAATGTTTTTTCCTTCAGTTAATTGAAGAACTTTTTTTGTTTTTAAATTCATTTCATATATATGAGTGAAGCCATTTTTAGCAATCGACATAATAGCATAATTTCCATCTGGAGAAAATCTTGGTGCAAAGGACATGCCTGGAAAATTACCCAGTAGTTTACTTTTTCCTGTTCTTAAATCTAAAGTGAAAACTTGGGGTATATTATTTTTATATGATAGATAGATAATTTTTTTACCATCATGAGAAAATCTAGGAGTTAAAACTAAATCTGCTCCACTTGTTAAATAATGATGGTTAGCCCCATCTTGATCCATGATTGCAATACGTTTTACCCGACTTAAATACGGACCGCTTTCAGATACGTAAGTT
>JAYUJO010000050.1:0-2762 GCA_043765215.1 Rickettsiales bacterium
CAATCACATGCGCTTTAATATGAGGTATGGTTTTTAAATAAAAATAATCATATAGGCGCCACATTACATTTTGAGTTTCCCACCATATAGTGTAAATAAAAACCCATTTTAAAAGCGAAGAGGCAAGATTCAAATGCTTTAAATCTGTATCTGAATATTGATCAATTGAATCCGTAATATTTTGTAGAAATAAGCTATCTATAACAGGAATTAGGCCACTAATTAAAGCTAGAAATAATAAAATTAATACTTTTTTCTTTTGATTGTGAAATATAAAATATTTATACAATCTAATTAAACTTAATAAGGATTTATCATATTTATAGTTTTTTAAAAAAGAAATTTTTTGACTCATTTACCCTTTCCAAATTTAATAGATTGAACTTAATGTCATTATATCTTATATTGCAAATTAAGAATAGCTCAAAAATTATTTTTTAAAATTCTTACAATTAACAAATTAACAATTAAAAAACTTGACTAAGATTGTAATATATGCTAAATTAAGTCAAGATTTTTAAATAAGTTGTTAACATATTTTGGCAAAAAAAGATGGCACTAAACGCAGTACAAGAAAAAACTGAAGAAACAATTGTAGAAAATGATATTTTTTCTGAAATTAAATATATTTGTGGATCAACATCATTAATTGTTGAATCATTACAAAAAGGGTTGGATGTAGCTCAATTACCTAATGGTGATATTATCGTTACAGAGATAAAAGTTGTGAACACTCAATATACTTGGAATGATGATAAACAAAGGATGATAAAAATCAGTCAGCTATAAAAATTATTATTTATAGCTAAATTCCACCTTGCTATTATTAATAAAGTGGTTTATGCTTCTTTTTATCAAAAAAACATTGATATTTATCGCGGGGTGGAGCAGTCTGGTAGCTCGTCAGGCTCATAACCTGAAGGTCGTTGGTTCGAATCCAGCCCCCGCAACCATTTTTCTACTATTTTCCCTAATTTTCTAAAATCCTTTCTTTTCATATTGTAATATTATATATTTAATAATCATATTTAAATATATATCATGCAAAATCAATCTAATGCATATCAAAAAATACCTAGAGAATTTTTTAAACAAAATACGATTACGGTTGCCCAAAAATTACTTGGTCAAATTTTAGTATTTAATGACTATATTGGTATAATAACTAAGACAGAAGGCTATAGAGGCTGCGATGATCCAGCTTCTCATGCGTATAGAAGAGCTACACCGCGCTCAAAAATAATGTTTGGCCCACCAGGATTTGCTTATGTGTATTTAACATACGGAATATATCATTGCTTAAATATAACATCAGAAGAAGAGGGGCAACCAGGAGCGGTTCTGATTCGTGGCTTGAAGTTAATTGCTCCAGATCAAATTAATTTAGACGGGCCAGGTAAGATTTGCCGAGAATTAAAAATCACTCGAGAAAATAATAATATAGATATAATTGATAATAAAGCTTTTTATATAGCAAAAGGAGAGGAAATATCAAATTTTATAACAACTCCCCGAATTGGTATTAAAGTTGGTCTTGATAAACATTGGCGATTCTTAGCAACAGGAGTATAATAATTATACAAAATAATTGACAAAAAATTTATTTTTTATTATCTATTAAAACATTGAGTTTTTTTTAATTAAATTGAGAGTGTTTTTATATGACCGTTATATTTCCAACTACACAAAATATTTTTGATTCTTCTATAAATACAGATATTTCAGCTCGTCAAGAGCGGTTTGCAAATATAAATGTCAATCTAGATATTGCACAAATTAATTTTCCATTGAGCAATTCTCAATTAATAATTACACAGGAAGAGGTCGGTAGGGTTAAGACTTTAGTAGAATCATTTATTTTATATAGAGCTATGAAGTGTATAATTGATAGGCGATTTGATGCATTAGTAAAAATTATCACTGGTGGTGGATCTTCGTCAAAATTATTTGATATAAAAGAGATGACTAATTTACATAAATCTTTATCCATAATACTAAATCCACAAAAAAATTTAGATAAAAATATAGACAAAATGAAAAATGTATTAACTAATCAAAAAAATTTTAATAGTCTAATAGAATTATTAACTATTAAATATGAATTTATAAGTGGAGAAAGAGGACGTTTAATTATTAATCAAATGTTAAATAAATTTATTCAAAATTTAGAAGATAGTTCTATTAATACAATTGATAAATATGAGCAATATTATGATATAAAAAGCAATATTGAAAAACTACCTGAGCAAATACAAGAAAAATTAAAAAGTTATTTGCCGATAATTTTAAGTTCTAAAGATGCCTTTAATAGTTGTTTATCTGGTATTTTCTCAACAATATTTGAACAAGCAGAGCTCTCTCCAATTCCTTTGATAGAGTTAATTAAACAAAAACAACAAGCTAATTTTGAAATACAAGATTTATTAATTAATAATTGGTTAGAATTCTATCTAAATAATTGTGAATTATACGAAAAAACTATTGATTTGATTAAATTAGTTTTAAATAATGAAAAAATAGATGATAAACAATTAGAGCAAGTTGATACTGCAATTACTCAAGCAAATACTGTAATTTTAATTAAATATTATCCACAAATAATTGAGAATGGTTATGGTGTATTATTAGAAGATCTGCAAAACATCAGAATATTACCCGAACAGCTTAAAAAGCTGATCCTAGCAAATATTGAAGTTAAACAAGAGGAGATCACCGACGAGAGTATAAATCACATTGAAGGAAATTTTGCTGAATTAGATCTC
>JAYUJO010000051.1:0-2761 GCA_043765215.1 Rickettsiales bacterium
ATGAAACGTTGGATAAAACAACAAATTGTATATTTTAATACTTTATACGATTCCTTGGTTTCCTTTTTTAATTACGCTATCTCATCTCGATTTACTATAGCTTTAGATCAAAATTTATCATTATTAAATTTAAAAGGAATTTATTTTTTAAAACCTAATAATTTTGAAATACACAATTTTTTTTGTACGCTTAAAATTTTTGATTTTGAAGGAAAAAAAATTTCCGAGAATGAACTAAAAGAACATCGTTCAAAATTTAAAAAAATTAGTGAGAGAAAAGAATTCAATATTAAATATGATTCTTTTTTAATCAAACAAGTTGCTGATAAAAGTTCTTATAAAATTTTAATGAATTTTACAGATGAGGCTACAAGCGAGGCTATAAATCTACTATTAAAATTAATATTTTCTGAAAATAAAACTTATGAGGATTGCACAAAAATAGTTACTAATTTAGTTGCAATCGGTCAAAAATGTTTTGAAAAAAATGAGCCTATTCTATTAAAAACTATACATGAATTATTGTTTTTAACATGTCCAGATCTATTTCTAAAGCAAATAATTGATGAGAAAATGGCGCAAATTATGTTTCAATTTCCTCATGTTATAATTGATTCAGCAATATATAGAAATCTTATTTTTTACAGAAAAAGTGCTTTTTTCTCATGTTCCATCAATATTGTATGAAAGAATTTATCATCTTGCTAAACAAGATAATATAAGTCAGAAATTTAAATTAGGATTATTAGATTCATTTGCAATATTACTTAATGATTTTAGATTGTTCCAAGACTCTCTCGAATGCGCTGAAATGGGCTTAAAAATTAAAGAAGATGATATTTTTAAATCAAGACAAATTGATTGTTACTTTAATATGGAAAATTTTAATGCCGCATACGAAATATTAGAAACATTAAATGATAAAAATTTAGCTTTATTATTTAAAATTAGATTATTCATTCGTTCTAATAATCTAAATGTAGATGTAATAATTAAAAGATTTTCAAACGTAAATTCTTTATCTGAATTTGGTCTAGAAGAGATTAACAATGTATATTACAAAGTGCTTAATATTGATTTTTTTATATATAAAGAACAAATTGATTTTAGTATTGAGCTTATAGAAAAATTTATGAATGAGGATATTTATCATAATTATCGATCTTCATACGTTCCAACTTTTTCTCCTTTTATATTTAATATATTATCATTATATCCTAATAAGTATGATCAAAAAGTATATGACTTTTATACTAAAATGGCTCAAAAGTTTCCCGAAATTTATGATGCCCTAGATTATTCAAGTATATCAATAAAATTATTATTTCTAATTAAAATTGAGCCAGAAAAATTTGAAGAAAATTTAGAAAAACTACATATATATTACTAATTCATTAATAATTGATGTTATATGTCAATTATATATTTTTAAATTAATATCAAAAAATAAGTTTGTTGAAGTTGAAGAGTTCTTATCCAAGAGTTGGATAAAATCCGAGTCAATGATAAATTATCTTAATAAAATATTACGATTAAAAATTATTTCAACTAAGAAAAGTGATGATAGTTCATATTCTTTTCATGAAAATATTGAAGAAAATAACATCACGCAAGAAACTGCAATTGATCTTGCTGAAACAGATGAAGAAATTACAACACTTGAACAATATATTTCACCCAAAACTATACATGCTTATTTTCAGTGGAAAAATTCACAATTAATGAAGCATATGTCGATGGGAAATGGTAATACTCAATGTTGGAAAATTAATGAAGATACTATTTTAACTAAAGATAATTTATTTCAAGTTAGTGAAAGTTTATATGCTTGTATATCTCCTGAAATAAATTTAGATACAGCAACTAAAAAATCATTTCAAAATGCATTAGAAAAAGGAGTAGTAAACAGAAGTAAAGGCGTTAATGGTATTAAATTTATAGAAAATAAAATTATTGAACTAAAAATTAATGCAGATATAAGGCTCTACACTGATAGAATATATGTCAATGAGGATGGTCAAAGGCTAATCATTTTTGAAAACAAAGCTAACCATAATGAAATTTCACGTGTTGCAGGAAAATGTAAACAAATAAATATTATTAAAACTATACCTGTTAATATACCACAAATATCGTTTGAGCAATTGCCTGAAGAAAAGATAGTTGAAATGTTTGCAAGTGATCATGGCTTCGAAGGCATTAAGACAGAACAACTTAAAGAATTATTACTTGCTGGTGAAGTATTATCTGGTGAAGATTCAAAATGTGATGATGTTTAGAAAACATAGTTAATCGCGATTATTGAGTTTGCATAAATAACGCCAATTATGAATAATTTATCTTAGTTGATTAGATTTAATTAGTTGCTCGCATGTTAAATACATTAATATTTAAGTATATTTTAATTAAGTATTAATGTATTTATGAATCAAAAAAAATTAGATAGAGCTTTATTAAAGTTACTTAAAGAAAATAGTATTAATTTTAAAAAAGTTAAAATACTCATTGATAAAGGAGCCAATCCTAGTATTGACGCTTTATTTTTAGTGCAAAATAAATTATTAAAGGATGATTTTAAAAAATTTAATAATCTCTATAAGGGATATGACTTTATTATTCATAATTTACCTATACATGAAGTAGTAAACATCGAACTAGCTAGACTATTAATCAATGCCCTTGGTGACCGCGTTAGTGAAGCTATCAATTATGGAGTGTCAAATTCTTTGTCAGATCTCACGCCTGCTTGGGTAGCAATACT
>JAYUJO010000052.1:0-2757 GCA_043765215.1 Rickettsiales bacterium
ATTAAATCAATCATAGTAGTTCTCCTTATTTTTTAATTTTAAACAAATATTGCAAAAAGCTTTTGTGAAAGCAGCGCTTTCACATTGATTTGAATAAAAGAGCGAAGCTGATATAGGAAGTCAAGGCATTTATAGCGAAGCGGGCCTTGACTTCCTATATCAGTCTTTGCTAATAACTGAGATGCTACCTAAAATAGCCTCTTGATTGCTTTGCAAAAAGTAATCAAAAGCGTCCCAAAAAGAGATATTGCTTGAGTAGCAATTTTAAAGTAGAACTTAAAATATATCTTACTAAAATTTTATATTGATGTTTATATGTTAATATCAGTATAATTGAATTTTTGAATTCCTAATGCAAGTAGCATATATATATGTAGTAAATTAATGAGCACAAAGAAACCAACCCTAACTTTAAAGTTTGATAATGATAGTGAAGATGCGCGCAAAAATATGATGGAGCGCATTAATAATTTGCGTGGTAATGTAGGATTGTCAAATAATAATAAAGAAATAAACAAAGACGAAGCAAAAGAATCTTTACCATCCGATCAAAAAATAAATGCCATTAAAACAAAATCAGTTTCAAATAATGAAATAACTCAAATTGATAAGCCTACTAAAACTCAAAATAGTATTAAGAAAAAAGATATAGTTAATGCAGAGCAATTAACAAAATCTAAAAATGAGAAAATAGAAACTAAAGATACAGCAAACAATGAAAATGTTCAAACAGCTAAAACCACAACATCAGATCAAAGTAAGAATTTTCAATTAGACTATGAGCAGTATAAAGTTTTAAAAGCATATATGCAAAACACATTCCCCTTATGTTTTACTAAGCCTCCGTCACCTTTAGCTCTTCGTATCCATTTGCAATTACGCGCTTATAAAGAAGAAGTCCCTGATAGCATCCTTAATAACAGTAATATTGCTAAATTTTTATATAATTATACTAAAAGTATTGAATATAAAAAACAATCATTTATAGGGGCTCAGCGACTTAATTTAGATGGATCTATTGCTGGATCTGTTACTGAAGAAGAGGCGATAATGGTAGCTGAATATATTGATCGCTATAATTATTTTCAACAACAAAAATTAGCTAGAAAAGTTGCTGAATATAACAAGCGAAAAAACTCTAAAAATAATGATAAAAACATAGATATAGCGTCAACTTGAGATTAAATAATTCTTTATTATTTGTATAATTCCAAGTATAGTATTTAAAAATATATTAACAATATACATATATGAATAATAGCAAAGAAATAAAAATAAAGAAATCAAATTGGATGCGGAATCATTTTATTTTATAAGATTTAATATAATAACTTTGTTTTTAATATTTTTAACACAAATAATTCTTTCACTTTTAGAATACGAATCAGACGAAGTACGTGTTTCATTATTAACTTATATAGGCTTACTAATTTCACCAGTTCTTGTTCCGATGATTACAGGTAGTAAGACTTTCTTGAGAAAAGTGTATGATGTTTATTTTATACTTTTTATCATTAAAATTATTTTGATTATAGTAATTACTTTAAGTAAATTTTGTATGATGTTTTTTTGATTTTATAAGTAACTCATATTGACTTATTGTGCCACAAGTGTTGCACTTCTATGTGTTAGCATCAATATAAATATAAACTATTATGACTATAAAAAACCCACGAATAAATGTTACATTTGAAGAAAAGACAGTTAGTTTCTTATCGTCTTTGGCTAAACATGAACATAAATCTTTATCGAGCATAGTTAAAGAATTAGCATTAGAATCTTTAGAAAGAAGAGAAGATAAAAAGTTGACTGAGCTAGCTTTGGAACTGGATAGGCCGAATGTAAAAACGCATAATCATTCTGAAGTATGGAAATAAATTATCAAATTCTCTATCAAGATCATGTTATTAATAGTCATATTCCTGCCTTATCTACAAAAGTAAAATTTGTGATAAAAAACACAATAGAAAAAAAGTTAATGGTTGATCCAATTTCTTTTGGCAAACCTTTAAGATATAGTCTTAAAGGACATCGACGATTGAGAGTAAGCGATTATAGAATTGTATATAGGATTGAAGATACGAGCGTGATTATTATTGCAATAAAACATCGTAAAGACATCTATCAAGATTAGACGTAAGCTTCAATATAATTCCACCAAAAAACATTTCTAAAAAAGAATTAGCAAAAATTCAAGTATAGAAAATATAGCTATCCCAACTATTACCTTAGTCACAGGTTTTACAAATGGCGATATTTTAAAACTTAAAAATAAATTGTAATTGATTGTAATTAGTTTATCCTGGACTGAGTATATGCTATAATCAGTGCTACATTAGTTTTAACTTAATAAAAAATCATAGGCTCTCTAAAAACTAAACCCTAACATTTTATACACATAAAAAGTTATGTTTATATAGATTTATGCTCTATAAAGGATTTTAATGCAGATTTTACTATATTATTTACAGTGCTATCATGTTGTATTGCATATAAACTAATTTCCCTATGCAGAGCAGGAGATACCCTAATATTAAAAGATCCTTTAAAAGGTTGATTTGCTACCTTATTTAAAGTAATACAATCTGCAAGATAGTCATCTACTGCATTTCTAAAAGATTGTACTAAAGACTTAGCGTCTGACGCTTCATAAGTTACAAGATCGCGAATGAATTCTATTTTACCATAAAAAATCTCTTGTTTTGGATCAAAGCAAGCAGAACCATGATATTGTTTATATTCAATTAAATTTTTATT
>JAYUJO010000053.1:0-2757 GCA_043765215.1 Rickettsiales bacterium
CATTTTTTGATAAAATTTGAGGGTAGAATTTAGGGGCCTATTTTGAATTTACACACTTCCTGGGACAGAGCCTTAATATTATTTAAATCTTAATTAATACATGTTTCTTTTTACCAATTGATAATTTAATTAACCCATCCATAATATAAGATTCGTTAATAACCATTTCTTCGCTTTGAATTACTTCATCATTAATGCGTGCTCCTTTACCTCTAATTAACTTTCTAGCTTCTCCTTTAGAAGCAGTTAATCCAGTTTCAAATATTAAATCAGATGCAGTGATATTTTGTTTTATTCGAGCTATGTCGAATTCAATGATTGGTAAATCACCAATTATATTACCTTTTTCAAATATATTAATTGCAGTTTCTAAAGCCGCATCTGCTTTTTCTTTGCCATGACATAATTTAGTAATTTCATAAGCCATAATTTTTTTTGCTTCATTAATATTATCGATAAGGATATTAGTAAAATAATCAATTTTTTTATCATCAAATTCACAATATAATTTTGTAAATTTTAGCACATCATTATCTTCAGTATTACGCCAAAATTGAAAAAACTCATAAGGAGACAACTGCTCTTCATTAATCCAGACCGCCCCATTTATAGATTTCCCCATTTTAACACCAGATGAAGTTGTTAGCAGAGGTGTAGTTAGTCCATATGATTCATTAGAGTTCATTTTGCGCACTAAATCAACGCCCATAATGATATTGCCCCATTGATCGCTGCCACCAAGTTGCAGACTGCAGCCATATTCTTTATTAAGATGATAAAAATCATATGATTGAAGTAACATGTAATTAAATTCTAAGAAAGTTAATGATTGCTCGCGCTCTAAACGCAATTTCACAGAATCCATTGTCAACATACGATTAACAGAAAAATGTTTTCCAACTTTACGTAAGAATTCAATATAACCAATTTGTTCTAGCCAGTCTGAATTATTAAGCATTATTGCATCACTTTTTCCATCACCAAATTTAATATATTTAGCTAGGGATTTTTTTATTCCTTGCATATTTTCCAAAATATCTTCATCTGAGAGATATTTCCTAGCTTCTTCTTTACCAGTTGGATCACCTATTTTAGTAGTCGCCCCACCAACTAGTATTATTGGCTTATGACCATATTGTTGCAGTAGACGCAATATCATTATTTGCATTAAATTTCCGACATGTAATGATTTGGCAGTGCAATCAAATCCAATATATGCAGTAATTTGTTTGGAATTAAGATCTTTATCTAAAGCTTCTTCATTTGTACATTGGTGAAAATAGCCGCGTTTTATAAATTCTTTTAAAAATGACATAATAAATATTTAAATAGTTTTGCATGGATTATAGTCAATATTTAATAAGATTCCACAAATATAATCCATATAAATGATAAGATTTAAATAATTACATTAGATATTTATGAATATAACTTTCATTTAACTTTAAAATAGAATATATGTTAAAAATTCATAATTATAATTCATATTGATATTTGTATGACAAAATTAAATTTATTTCAAGAAGCATATACTCAAATAACTTATGGATTAAATAATAATTTTTTTCAATATCAAGAAATGTTAAAAAATGCAGATAATGATACCTTATTTAAATTTGCACAAGATGGTTATATACAAGCTTTAGAAATATTATTAAAAAAGCAAATTGATATTTCAAATTTAAAAATACAAGATAAATTACCAATTCAATTTTGCGCTGAGCAAGGTTATATAAATATAGTTTGGTCATTAAGTCAAAGTAAACTAGCTACTCTAGAAGATTTAGATTTAAAAGCATGGATATGTATTTTGTGGGAAGTTACTTATAATAATAATGTAGCTAAACAATTATGGAGTCAACGACCTGATGAACTCAAAGATAAATTAAGTGATCCATGTGATATTCTTTCCATGGCTCAACATCCTAAAACGAAATTATATAAACAAGAATTATGGAGCAGTGCATTAGGTAATAATATTTTTGCTTTTAAACAATTAATTATACAAGAAAATGGGGCAATCTTATTTGATAAATTAAAAAAATATGGCTATCCATTGAATTTTAGCACATCAGAAAGCGAATATATTAGATTACTTAGTTTTTTACATAAGCAAGGTAATCATGAAGTTGCTAAATCAATTATTCTTAATTTTAATGATTCAATTTTTAGTCAATTTCAATCAAAATTGGCTTTTGATATCCCACAACCTTTATTAAATCCATATCTTGATGTATTTGCGAATTTAACTCATTGGCAATATTTGGAAAAGTTAAAATTGTTATCTGGTGATGAAATATGGAAATTTGCACAATTGGGACATTCTTCTGCTATAGAAATGTTAATTCAAGAAGATTTTGATCTATCAGATCTTATGATTGACAATAAATTACCGATTCAATATTGTTTTGAAAAAGGTTTTTTTGATTTGGTTTTTAAATTAATTGATTGTGTTAAAGGTCGAGCAAAAGATCTTAGTTTTGAACTGATTGAGCAATTTAAAGAATGGGCGGAAGAGACTGACAATCTTCAATTAATAGAAAAATTGGTTATGACTTTGTTATTAGGGGACAATCAATTAGATGTTTCAATCGATTATCACATAGAATAAAACTTTAGTTATAAAGATTTTTAGAGTTGATTTACAAATTAATTTTTTAATGATATAGTAAATTAAGTTGAAATCTGCGGGGAGAAGAATTTAGATAAAGCGTCATATAATTTATCAAAGTTGTTTATTTTATCTTTAACCCATCT
>JAYUJO010000054.1:0-2752 GCA_043765215.1 Rickettsiales bacterium
CTTGAATTAATAAATCAATTTGCCAAAAAAATTGATTGTGTAGATAGCATTAAAACTGTTAATGCGGATGCTAAAAATTTACCACGCAGCACTCAAAAATTCTCCTTAATTTTCATGGATCCACCATACCACAAAAATTATGTAGGTAAAGCTCTGCATAGCTTAGTTAGCAATGAATGGCTAGAAGTTGGAGCAATAATAGCAATTGAGATAAGCAAATTTGATAAATTAAAGTTAAGAAATGAATTTGAGATATTAAAAGAAAAAGTCTATGGTAATAATCGTTTATTGGTATTAAGATATGGGCAAAAATAAAAGCCAATTTACTTGCGCAAGTTGTGGAAGTATATCTAGTAAATGGATGGGGCAGTGCTCTGATTGTCTAGAATGGGGCACTGTATCTGAAGACATTATTTCTGCTAGTAAAATTTTAATTCCAAAAAATGGTAACCCACAAAATATTGAATATCTAACAGGTGATTTTGAAAAAACAACTCGGACTAAAACGCCAATAGAGGAATTAAACCGGGTGCTTGGTGGTGGATTAGTTGTAGGAGCGGCTATATTAATTGGTGGTGATCCTGGTATTGGTAAATCAACATTGCTTTTGCAACTTTGTACTAGCTTATCTAATTCTAATTTTGGATGTTTGTATGTGACTGGTGAGGAGTCGATTAATCAAATTAAATTAAGGGCAGAACGACTAGGAATAAAAGAAAATAAAACTGGTTTACTTGCTGCAACCAATGTTGAGGACATAATTTCAACTATTGATGCTAATAAAAAAGAATTAGACCTAATTATTATTGATTCTATTCAAACAATTGGTTCGAGTGAGTCATCGTCATCGCCAGGCACTGTTTCACAAATCAGAACATGCGCTCATCAATTAATTAGTTACGCTAAGCAAAATAATATTACATTATTAATAGCATGTCATGTTAATAAAGATGGTCAGCTTGCTGGCCCTAAAGTATTAGAGCATATGGTTGATACGGTGCTATATTTTGAAGGCGAACAGAATAATCATTTTCGAATACTTCGCTCTATAAAGAATCGTTTTGGCGCTGTTAATGAAATTGGCGTTTTTGAAATGACTTCAATAGGTTTGGTTGAAATTTCCAATCCATCTGAATTATTTTTAATGGAGCGTGAAAATAATGTCAGTGGTAGTGCTGTGTTTGCTGGAATCGAAGGATCTAGGCCGCTCTTAATTGAAATTCAGGCTCTAATTGCGCCAACTAATATGGCCACTCCACGCCGATCTGTTGTTGGGTGGGACAATAATCGCCTTTCAATGATTATTGCTGTTCTTGGCGTTCGTTTTGGTTTAAATTTAGCATCACATGAAGTATATTTAAGTGTTGCAGGTGGGCTTCGCGTGACTGAGCCTGCTGCGGATTTAGCTGTGGCTGCTGCATTGATTTCTGCGGCAAGTAACATAGCATTACCTAAAAATAGTATTTTCTTTGGTGAAATTGGTTTATCTGGAGAAGTTCGAAAAGTAGCTCAGACAGAAGCTAGAATTAAAGAGGCTACTAAACTTGGGTTCTTAGAAATGTTTTGTGCATCAAAACTTAAATTAGATTGTATCAGACCAATTATGCATCTTAAGCAGCTTAAAAGCTTTATTATTAATGCCAATAATTGATAGTTTTTGCTTATTCATTATTGGCGTTCATTACTAGAGTCATTTAATAAGGCTTGAACATTTTTAGACATACGATAATAAATTGCATTATACTCCTCATCCTTGCCAGCATATTTTCGAGATCTAGTAGAAAGGCTACCAAAGCCTCTTATTTCAATTCTACTACCATGAGATAGCTCATCTTTTATATAATTAAAGATGCTGTTAATAGCATAAATTGCATCATCATTATTTAAATAGGGTAAGTTTTTTACTAGCCTATTTGTTAAGTCCTTTTTATTAGCCATATTGTATATAGTATTTTTTGAGTATAAATTAAAATAATTTGAATCCAGATAGATTTATTGAAAACATGTTAGACATTTTAGTTTGCAAATCTTCCAATAATTTTTCATAAAAACTATCTTTGTTTTTTAGTTTTTTCTCAATAACTTCAAGATCACGCGAGATTTTCTTTTCAACATATAACAACTCAAGAGCTGTATCATGATTACCAACGGCGTCAATCAGTTTTAAATCAAGTGCTTGACGGCCTGAATAAATTCTACCATCTGCAATTTGTCTTACATATTCAATATCAAGGTTACGTCTTAATGCGACTAACTCTATGAAATACTCATATACATTATTGACGCTATCTAACATAATTTGGCGTGATTTATCAGTTGTTTTTTCAGTTGGATTTGGATTAGCTTTAACTGGATTTGATTTAAAATTCTCAAATTTAATGCCTAATTTCTCAGCAAGATCAGTTATTTCAGCTGATTGAATAATAACGCCAATAGAACCAGTTATCGTGCCATTATGTGCAACAATATGATCACCACCCAAAGCAATAAGATAACCACCTGAAGCTGCTAACGAATTCATCACAACCACAACTGGTTTGACTTTAGTCACTTTCAGCAAAGCATTATAAATCATTTCAGAGCCAACAGTGCTGCCACCAGGTGAATTTATATCAACTATAACAGCTTTAACTCTTTTATCTTCTGCTAAAGCATTAATTTTTTTTATACGGTCAATATCATCCATAATCACTTCTTCAAAACGGATGTTTGCTATATAATCTTTTTTCTCTGTTTTATTTGAGCTAAATAA
>JAYUJO010000055.1:0-2745 GCA_043765215.1 Rickettsiales bacterium
AGCAAAAATCCATTTACCTTCAGTGGGAAGTTCCTCAACTTCTTTTCTAATAACTGTGATATTTGGATGATTAGATATTTCGCCTGTTATAATATCAGCAAATTGGTCCCTATCCATAGCTAATGCAGAGCCTGCTGGCACTTTGGTTTTATCAGCTGCAGTCATAATTAAAGAATTTAATTTGCGCATTTCTGCATGCAGCAGACCAATTGCACTTGATGGATCATCATTCCTAAATGAGTTAGAACAAACAAGTTCAGCTAATTTGTCGGTATGGTGAGCCTGAGTTTTGCGCGTTGCAGTGCGCATTTCATATAAATTTACTTGTATATTTCTATTTGCAGCTTGCCACGCAGCTTCAGCACCAGCAAGGCCACCGCCAACTATATTTAATTTTTTCATTATTTATTAATTCTATATCTGTTTAACAAGGCCAAATGATATACTATCAAAGCAATTAATACAAAATAAATTGAAAATTCTGATATTTGTTTATATTGATTATAATTATTAGATATAGCTATTATATGGCCATTATATAATCCAATTATGCATGAAGCAAAATATAATAAAATCGCTAAAACACAATTTTCTTCATTATATTTTTTAGTTAAATGAATCAAATTCGAAGCAATTAAATTATAAAATAATAAAATTAAGGTAACCCAGCTTAAAATTGATGATATATTATTATTCGTATTATTTATTACATTAAAAACTAGAGGGAATATTAATATTAAAATTATTGGAGTTAATTCTAGAATATTAAATTTTATATTTATAATTATAATGCAAATAAAAACAAAAAGAAAAATACTTATAAATTTATAATTATGATTATTAAATATCTCTATTAAGATATTGATATTTACATATTCATAATATGCATTTAATATTATATATAACAATAGGAATGAAATATAACTGGTCAAAAACTCTATTTGTGAAAACTTTAATATTAATGAAAAATTTTGCAGTTCATCTAATCTTATAATATTTTTCTTATCTTTTTTTCCCAAAAAAACATTAGCATAACTTAATAAAAACAAACATATTGTAATTATAATTTCGCCAATAATTAAATTATAAAAACTAAAATTTATATGGTTAATAATTGTTTGGAAATAATAATCGACAATAAAATATATAGTAGCGCATGAAAGAGTAATTAAGAAAATTTTGTAATTTTGATTAATTTTAGATGGCGAAATATATAAGCTTAAAATTATTAAACCAACTATAGTGTAACCAAATGATTGAAGTGCATAATAAATTAATATGCCGACTTCATGATTATCAATAAGAATAATTGCAAGAGTACTAAAAAAATATAAAATTAGGTTAATTAACAATATATCTTTTATTTTGATAATATTGTTAATGAATACCAATATTATAGATGCAACTGCTATGCCTGATAATTGATATAAATAAATTTGATTTTGTTCAATATAAGACAAACCTATTTTTTTCAAAAAATTATCTACAAATTTATTATTGGTAAAAAGAATAATAAAATAGATAATGTTTAATATAAAATATCTTACAAAATTGCTTAAACTATCAAGTGTATACATAAATATTGTTTGCTTATAAATGGTTGTTGGTATATAAATTTTATTTGATAAAAGGTAACCAAACTATATCATTTTATGATTAGTCAACATTTCTTTAAAACATTAGTTGCAAATATTAGCCTAAATCTAATAGCCAAATAAATAAAGAGAATGGATATAAATATTAAACAAAAAATATATATACGATGTATGTTTGCCTGCCTTTACATTTAAATATATGAATATAGTGATGAAACAATATGAGCAAAAAAATAATAATAGATGCAAATTTTCCTTCAGAGACGAGAGTTGTATTACTAGATAAAAATAATAATATTGAAAATCTTGAATTTAGCTCTACAAATAAAAGACAAATTAAAGGCAATATTTATCTAGCAAAAGTAACCAGAATTGAGCCCTCACTTCAAGCAGCCTTTTTAGATTACGGAACGGATAAAGGGGGGTTTCTTCCTTTTAACGAGATTCATCCTGATTACTATCATATTTTATCAACAGATAAAAAAACTAATACGTTAGTTGGCAGCGAGCTTCGCTCTTCTGAAATTACATCTGAAGATCTTGCTGAAATTAATGCAAGTTCAAAATTTCATGAACTGATCGAAAGTGATGATATTGATATAAGCGCCATTGAAAAATTAGTAGATGAAAAAATTCAATCTGATTTTAATATTGATGCTGAAGAAGATGATATTGAAGAAATTTCTCGAGAAAATTATAGTGCTAATAAGCAATATAAAATCCAAGAAGTTATCAAAAAAGGCCAAATTTTATTGGTTCAAGCAACAAAAGAAGAGCGTGGTAATAAAGGTGCTTCAATGACAACTTTTATCTCACTTGCAGGAAAATATTGTGTTTTAATGCCAAACAAGCCTTCACAAAACGGCATATCTCGCAAAATTTCTAATGCTGATGAGCGCAAAAGACTTAAAAAAATTATTAATGATCTAGCCATTCAGCCAGATAATAAATTATTTAGTGTTATTGCTAGAACTGCAGGTGCTGGGCACACTACCCTTGAGCTTAAAAAAGATTATGATTATTTAGCAAAACTCTGGAATAAAATTAGGGAGATGACTTTAATTTCAAAAGCACCCTGCTTTATTCATCAAGAAGATGGTATAATTTTGAAAACCATTCGTGATATGTTTGATCGCAATGTGAAAGAAAT
>JAYUJO010000056.1:0-7114 GCA_043765215.1 Rickettsiales bacterium
ATATATACAGAGCAATTAAAAGTAGCAGAAGATTACTCACAACTTTCAAAAGCCATCGGTATTCATATTCTTAACTTTATCACAATACCACAAGTAGAAAAATATCATAATGTGTTTCATATTGTCGAGAAGGAATCTGGAGTATTATATTTTAAAGATTTAGAGCTGCATACCATAGAGCTTAAGAAATTTTGTAGTAATTCTAAAGAAGAACTAACAGATATAGTAGCAAAAGTAAAAACAGCGTTAGATGTGTGGAGTGCATTTTTAACAAGAAATGACTTGCTAATGGAAGATAATTTACCAGCTGAGCTCAATAATCCAGATCTTAAAAAAGCTATCAACGTCTTAAATGTTATGAATTTTGAACCAGAAGAAAGAGAAACATACGAAGGTCGCTTAAAATGGCTTAGAATGGAAGCAAGTACCATCAAAAATTATGAACAAAAAGGTCTAGAAAAAGGAATAAAAAAAGGTATTAAAGAAGGTATTAAAAGAGGTTTAGAAAAAGGTATTGAGCAAGGTAAACAAGATATTATTATAGGTATGTTAAAACAAAAAATTGACGAATCTACAATTAAATTAATTACTGGTTTTTCTCAAGAAGATATCAATAAACTCAAAACAAAACTAAAATTATAAAAAAAAGGCTACTTGCATTAAACTTAGCGCAAGTAGCCTTAAGTAATATTTAAGCTAAATTATAGTGCGTATTTTACACCTAATGAAATTATAGGATAAATTTTTAGATATTTTTCGATATCATTTAAAGATTTTTTAGCATCTCTTTTTATATCTTCTTCTTTATATTTATTAGCCAATCCAGTTGAGGTTATTTTAAGTTTTGGTTTACCAGTAAACATGGCGCCTAATTCAAAATTGAAACTTAAAGGACCGTTATTGATGAAAGAACCATCATAACCAATTGACGCAACACCAGCAATTGAACTTCCTAAACTTAGTTTAGCAGTCACAGTACCTAGTTCTTGTGGTGTATAGGTATGTCTATTAATAGTAATATTTTTAGATGGAGTTGCTGTAGCTTTTAATTTGTTACCATTATATGCAATACCTGCAGATAATCTGAAACCAGAATCCTCAATTGGGTGCCAGTCAACCATGATCGGCACACTCATTAAAGTTAGATTACCTTTATAATCAACTTGACCATCCTTAAAATTACTTTTGTAGGAAAAATAATTTCCATTAATTCTAGCAAAAACATTTTCGGTAATTGGAGTTCTAACTTCCAAACCAATTCCTTGTGTTCCAATACGTGGACCAATAGCAACAATTGCTGACTCTGCATAAGCGCTTGTGCACAAAATAGAAGAAATTACTGCAACTGCAAAATTTTTATTCATTTTTTTCATTATCATTCTCAATCAATTATTTGTTTTTTTAAAAGAAATTATATATTTACATTAATTTAGGCGCTAACATTAATTAGTTGAAATATACACTTCAATTGCACACAATATAGTAGAGTCTATTTCAATTAAACAATTTTTTTTAGATTTATATAAATTTTATGATTTTTTTAAAATATCAATGTCAATTTTAAAAAAGTATAAGTTTAAATTTAATTTTTCTTTGATTTTACCTAGAAAGTTTAGAAGTTATTGCTCTGCTAACTTTGCTAACTTTTTCTTTAACTTTATTCTTTTTTTTACTTATACCATCACCAATTTTTTTTGCTGCAGATTTAGCATTTTTAGGTATTGCTTTGATTTTATCCGTCATAGCTGAAACACCTTTTTTGATCTGTCCTTTTTTAGTAATTTTAGGTGCTTCAAAGTTTTCAATTACATCCTCAACCATAAATACTAAATTTTCAAATTTTTTATTTTCAGAATTTGTTAATGTATCCTTAAATTCTTTTAATCCTGTAATCTTAGAATTTTTATTATCAGATACTAATTCATTAAATAAATCTTGTATTTTTAAGTTTCTTTCTCCATATTTGATTACTTCATCTTTATGTTTTCTAAAATATTATTACTTTCAATTATTTTAATATCATTTTCTAAAAGTACAATTTTTTTATCTTCTTTACTTGGTTTATTTTTATCAGCCATATTTATAATCTCTTTATATTTGAATCAATGTAGTTAATAGTAACTTAATTTTTTTACAAAGGTAAGTACTAGTTTAATAAGCATATTTAAATTTTTAACATCATGTGTAAATATATTATTTTTTCTTAAAAAATGAATAAACTTATATATAATAATAAGAAGTAGTTTTACTAAATATTCAACCTCTACCAAAACCTGTACTTTTAGATTTGGGTTGGGTTTTAATTATATTAGATTTTGCAACTTCTTTAGATTTATCATTATATTGATGTTTTGGAAGAAACTTTCGTATTGGCGAAGTAATTTTTTTGGCTGCAACATACAATCCACTTAGAGCGACAATTGTAACTGCTCCCGCAACTAGAACAGCAGGATGTGCCTCATCACTATCTCTAGATGGACTTTTCTTTTCTTCTTTTAACTTAGCTTTAGTTTGTTTTTTCAATTGTTTATTAATATCTTTTATTTCTTTATTCATAGAAGAAGGATTTTTAGATTTAGATTTTGGACCAAGTTCAATATCTTTAACTCCAGCCGCAACAACTCTGCCAATAGTTGTATTTCCTGAATCATTTAATACTTGTTGAAAATTTTTAAGGCCTTGTAGTTTAGAGACCTCACTATTATTAGTTACAGAATCTTCAAATACTTTTGTTAATCTTGTATTTAATATTTCTCCAGTTTTTTTATTAGTAATAGGGATTTTTACATCTTGATATCTATAGCTAATAAGTAAATCTTTAGTTTTTTCAATAACTAAATGTTACATTTTTTCCTTACGATCTATTTTTAATTCCTCTTTGCTTAGCTTATCTTTATTAGACATATTTACAATCTCTTATTTAAAACAATATAATTAATTATATATTAATTATATTGTAAAAGTAAGTACTTATTTAATAATCATATTTAAAATTTTAAAATAATGGGTAATTTTATTCTCTATAGGAAGTTTTTTTAAAAAAAATTTCCTATTTTTTTTATATAATGATAAATTGACAATTAAAAAAATCATTAAGGATTATTTTGACTGAATTTAATAAATATGATGTAATTATAATTGGTGCTGGTGCTGCAGGTTTAATGGCCGGCTATATTGCCGGAACTCGTGGTAAATCAGTTTTAATAATAGAGCACACCGATAAAATAGGCGAAAAAATTAGGATTTCAGGTGGGGGTAGGTGTAATTTCACTAATTTACATACAAATAGTAAAAATTTTATATGCCAAAATCCCCATTTTGTTAAATCAGCTTTGTCTGGTTATACTCAATTTGATTTTATCGATTTAATAAAATCTCATAATATAAGTTATCATGAAAAAACATTAGGCCAATTATTTTGTGATAATTCAGCAAAGCAGATCATTAATATGTTCCTTGATTTATGCAAAATAAATAATGTTACAATTAAAACTTCTTTTGCAGTGACTAATATTTTAAAAAGTGATAATAAATATCATGTAAAAAATGAAGATGAAGAATTTGTTAGCTCATCTTTGATTATTGCTTGCGGTGGTCTATCTATACCTAAAATTGGTGCCAGCGATTTTGGTTATCGGATTGCTAATCAATTTGGATTAAAAATCATTGATGTTCGTCCTGCTTTAGTGCCACTTACGCTTTCTGAGGATAATATTGAATTATATTCTAATTTAAGAGGTGTTTCTAACTACTCAAATGTGATTTTTCAGCAAACCCAATTTTTAGAAAATATTTTATTTACGCATAAGGGTTTAAGTGGCCCATCAATCTTACAAATTTCATCTTATCTTGATCAATTCCATGACAGAGAAATCATAATTAATTTATTACCAGAAATGGATTTAAAACAAATTTTTATCCAAGAGAAAAATAATAAACAAACTCCTGCTAAGTTTCTAAAAAATTATTTAACTAATAGATTAGTTGACCATTTAGCCAGTCAATTTCCTGATTTTGATCAACCAATTATAAATTTAAAAAAGGAAAAATTAGCTGCTATTGCAGAATTACTCCATAATTATAAAGTGCCAATAACTGGCAGCGAAGGTTATCTTAAAGCGGAAGTTACTGCTGGTGGAGTGAATACTGATGAATTATCCTCTAAAACAATGGAATGTAAAAAAGTGCCTAGGTTATTTTTTATAGGGGAGGTGGTTGATGTCACTGGCTGGCTTGGTGGTTATAATTTTCAATGGGCTTGGTCTTCAGGATTTGCTGCAGGAAATAGTTGTTAATTAAAAATCAAATAGCAGTTTTTTATAAATCTTTTTATAGTTTTGCTTTACTTTGAGTCTATTTTCATTATAGACTAAAACTCATAGTATAAAAAGATAACTCAAAACACACGTAAAAAATGAATATTCATGAATATCAAGCCAAAGAGGTGCTTAAAAGTTTTGGTGTAGCGACATCACATGGTGTGGTTATATTAAAAAAAGAAGACATTGATAATGCAATTAATAACTTTGATGAAAACTTATATGTAGTCAAAGCGCAGATACATGCTGGGGGACGCGGTAAAGCTGGCGGCGTTAAAGTTGTGCGCACCAAAGAAGAAGCTATAAAGGCTGCGCATGAAATGTTTGGTAAAATATTAGTAACTCCTCAAACGAGTGCTAGTGGCCAAGAAGTCAAAAGACTTTATGTTGAATCTGGATGTGATATAAAGCATGAATATTATTTTAGCGCTGTTCTAGACAGAGCAACATGCCGCGTAACATTCATGGCGTCAACTGAAGGGGGCGTAGACATTGAAGAAGTTGCTAAACATTCACCTGAAAAAATTATTAAAATATCAGTAGATCCAGCAAGTGGCATTCAAGCTTTTCATTGCAGGGCGATTACATTTGGGCTAGGTTTTTCTGGTGAACAAGCCAAGCAAATGTTTAAAATAATTGAATCAATATATAAAGCTTTTATTGAAACAGATGCTTCGCAAATTGAAATTAACCCTCTAGTTGAAACAATAGATGGAAATATATTAGCACTTGATGCAAAAATTAATTTTGATGAAAATGCATTATATAAACGCCCCGAAATTGCTAAATTACGCGATGAAGATGAAGAAGATCCTTTAGAAATACGCGCTAGTAAATCGGATTTAAGTTATATTCGTATGGATGGAAGTATTGGTTGCATGGTAAATGGTGCAGGACTTGCAATGGCTACGATGGATATTATTAAATTATATGGAGCAGAGCCAGCCAATTTTCTTGATGTTGGAGGCGGAGCTGATAAAGAAAAAGTTACTGAAGCATTTAAAATTATTTTATCTGATAAATCGGTTAAAGGCATTCTGGTTAATATTTTTGGCGGAATTATGAGATGTGATATCATTGCTGAAGGTATTGTTGCAGCTGCTAAAGATGTTGGTATAAATATACCACTTGTTGTTCGCTTAGCTGGTACTAACTTTAAACTTGGCAAAGAAATTTTAGCAAATTCAGGGTTAGAAATTATCGCAGCAGAGGATTTAGGTGATGCTGCAAAAAAAATTGTTAATGCTATATAAATAAGGGATGAGTGCACAAATATGTCAATTTTAATTAATAAAAATACTAAAGTAATTTGTCAGGGTTTTACTGGCGCGCAAGGAACATTTCACTCTGGTCAAGCTATTGAATATGGCACTAAAATGGTTGGTGGTGTAACGCCTGGTAAAGGTGGGCAAACTCATTTAAATTTACCCGTTTACAATACAGTACAAGAAGCTGTTGATAGAAGTGGCGCTTCAGCTAGCGTAATATATGTGCCACCACCTTTTGCAGCAGATTCAATATTAGAAGCAATTGAGGCGCGCCTTGAATTAATAATATGTATTACGGAAGGAATCCCAGTTCTTGATATGGTGCGAGTTAAAAGAGCATTAGTGGGAAGTAAGACTAGATTAGTTGGTCCTAATTGTCCTGGAATAATTACTCCCGATGAATGTAAAATTGGTATCATGCCAGGTCATATTCATAAAAAAGGTTCAATTGGTATTGTTTCACGCTCGGGAACTTTAACTTATGAAGCAGTGGCACAAACAACCAGTCAAGGCCTTGGTCAGTCAACGTGCGTTGGCATTGGTGGGGATCCAATTAATGGAACAAATTTCATTGATTGTTTGGATTTGTTCCTTCATGATGAGGATACTAACGCAATAATTATGATTGGAGAAATTGGTGGCAGTGCTGAAGAAGAAGCAGCGCACTTTATTAAAAATCATAAAATAAAGAAACCAATAGTAGGCTTTATTGCTGGCGTTACAGCCCCTCCTGGCAAACGTATGGGTCATGCTGGAGCTATTATTTCTGGCGGTCTTGGCTCAGCTGAAGATAAACTAGAAGCATTTAGAGGTGCTGGTATTATGGTCTCAGAGTCGCCATCTGATATTGGTTATACAATGAAGCAGTTACTAGCAACAATTTAAGGAAATAAGTTACCTTCAGCCCATTTAGGCCCCTTGTTCTTCTCGCTTGCGGGGATCCACTCATTCTTTTGGTAACCCCCCTTGCAGAAGGGAGTCCATTTTTAAAAATAATGAATTAATAACCCCAATAGTGGATAATTTTTGCTTATCCACTATTGGGGAAGATAGGAATAATCAGGGATTAATAAACAATTATAAGCAAATAAAAAGTAAAAATTATATAAAATTAAATCAGGTTTAGACCGCTCTAAGCTTGATTTCTTCTAATATTTCAGTTATGGATAAGCAAATCTTATCCATAACTGGGGTTAATATGCATATTTTAAATTCTAACTGTAATATTTTGGATATCAGCCTTTAAAGATATGATAATAACAAATTCTAATTTTTAAACAATTCAATATTTGTTACTGGAATTATATTGCCAAAAATCAGACATGGAGCAATTCCAAAGTCTGATTCATTATCTTAATTAACTATCACCTAAAACTAATGTTTCTACATTATTATCTAGATCAGTGCCTAGAGGAGAATTATAGTCAGTTACTATAGTAAATCAAGATGAGATAGCGTAATTAAAAAAGGAAACCAAGGAATCGTATAAAGTATTAAAATATACAATTTGTTGTTTTATCCAACGTT
>JAYUJO010000057.1:0-2688 GCA_043765215.1 Rickettsiales bacterium
TGGATAGAGTACCATTATTCAGCATCACTTCTTTCCTTCATTTGAGCACTTTCCTCGCTCTCTTTCAAGATACAATCCATTATTGGCGTTATTTAAGCAATCTTAATAACTGATCCTCATTAATTGATAGAGTACCATTATACACTTTATCGAAATCTAGTTCACTTCCAAGAATATTTTCCCACTCAGTTCTTGCTTCTGGCCTGTCCATATTAAAGCCAGCCCCGACTGTAATTTTACCAACAGGTTTGCGGCCATTTGCACAAATGTTTTTTACGTATTTATTTGGGCTATGAGGACCTGCTGCATCGTCATATGCACTAAATTCCTCTCCTTCAAAAAGAGCTATATATTTTAATTTTAAAAATTCATAAGATTTAGCATCCTTTTCATTATTGAGATCCATAGTATATGTTGTATCAAAAATTAAGTCTGTGAATTCCTCTTTTGTAAGCGATTCTTCTTTATAAGACATAGGTTTTAAGCTCAGCTAATAATTATAGAAAACTATTTGCTTTTTATCATTATTATTTATTATCGCTAAGTCTACTTTGGTTAATTTGAATTTAAAGATAACAAATTATTAATGCCTATATCATGTATTATAGGTTTAGAATTGTAATCTCGAGGATATTCCTCGTTACGATTATTAGAGCCATAGCCATAAAATTCAAACCTTATATCAAATTGCTTTTGAATATTTTGATATTTATAGGGGACAATAATACTATACATATAAGTTTTTGTCATATCTTCTAAATAGAATTTAATATTATCAGCATCAATTTGCATTAAATTTTCTCTGAAAAGATCTCGATTTATTTCACCCTCATTCATGTTAAGTTTATTATTTGGATCAAAAAAAACTCTGCAAATATTATCGAAACGATCTGTTTCACCTATTATACAATTAGCTCTATCCTTAGTAAAAAACATTGTTTTTTCGTAAGTTAATGTTAAGGCTTTTTCAATATCATTTGCTTGAATATGTTTAATAAAATCAATTACTGCTTGCTTAAATTTTTTGTAATTTTGACTGGATTCTGGGTCGTTTCTTTCATAATTACCAAATGCATATTCCATAGCAGAATCTTGGCATTCATCATCCCAAGATCGACTATTCCATAAGCAATATTTATTGTTTTTGTTAATTATAAATTCTTTTAAGTCTTTATAATAATCATAATTCATAAATTTATATTCAAGATCTGGATTTTCTTCACGAGATATGCATTTTTCTTGGTTTGGGATAAAACGGATTGGTATATATACTTTGGAATAATCTTCTTTTACACCATTAATACATTTATGCCTAATTGTTGGGGTATAGTGTTCAATGAAACCTATTAGCATAATGGTAATTACAGCGTATCCTAAGATTAGTTTTTTCATATTTAATAATTATTTTTACTTAATATATAAGTAAATTAGTTTTATGATATTATTAATCATTATTATAAAATAAAAGTAATCTTTAGAACAAATATTTATACTAATAAGTTAATCCTAAAATAATAAATTAGACTATTTTAATTTTCCTCAAGATATAATTTCTTGATGTTATTTAATTTATAAAGTATATATATTAATATAAATTAAATAAAATTATGTAATAATTATGAGTAAAAGATCAAGTAAAGAAGCTGAGCTTTCTGATCCAAGTCCTAGTCCCAAAAAACAAACTATAAATTATCCAGAATCATTAATTAATAATTCCATAGCTTTGTTAAAATGGCATATAGAAAATAATCTATTAGATGAATTAAAAAAATTATTACAAGTGGAAATTAATACTAACGCTGCTCGAAGTGAGCAAGGTAAGGCTCTAATTTTATCAATATTAAATAATAATAGTAATAGTAATTCAAAAGAATTATTATTAGGAGCCTTAGCAGAAGTTAAAGTGAATCTCAAATCCTTGAAATCAGAAGAAATCTTGTCTTTAGTTAACAAATGTATTACAAAAAATAATGTAGATGAACTTAAATTTATATTTAAGTATTTTATATCACTAAATCAAATTGACTATTTAAAAATTTGTTTTTTGGTGCGTACTTCTCAACATACTCAAACTAATACTGAGATTATAAAGTTTTTACGGGATATTGATTTTAATGAATTATTACCAAAACAAATGGAAATATTAAGTAAATCATTATTTATGTCTACAGAACAAAACAACATTAATAAAGTCAAATTTTTGATCGAAAGTGGAGCTACTTCCGAATTACAAATTAAGATTATATCTAAATTTCTTTATAAAAACTAACGAAATAAACAAAATTAAACTTCTGTTAGATAATATTTCAGACTCTAATCATTTTAATTATTTTAATGGCATTATAGTACTTTACGCTTTGAAGATTTAGATAATAATATATCAACAATTAGTTTCCAAATGTTTGATCTATTTTTCAAAAAACTTGATCCTATTATCAACGAAATAGATATAAACCATATTCTTAATAATAATCAAAATATTTTATCTCACGCTATATTACATCAAAATATTGAGATGATTAAATTTTTAATTCAAAACAGAGCTAACATTGACTTAATACAATCTGAACCTATTAAAGCTTATTTACATACTATTATAGTAAATCAAGATGAGATAGCGTAATTAAAAAAGGAAACCAAGGAATCGTATAAAGTATTAAAATATACAATTTGTTGTTTTATCCAACG
>JAYUJO010000058.1:0-7089 GCA_043765215.1 Rickettsiales bacterium
TAATTTCTATATGTTTAACTCTGGCTTTTTGGCTATTCATGTAAGAGTATATCAATGAAAAATAAATATAGATCAGATTTGTCAATTGCTAAAAACTTAGGATCCGCAGCATCTGGCTCATCGCATTGGTGGCGTCAGCGTTTCACAGCCATTTTAATGGTTCTTATGACTGGATGGTTATTTTACTTCTGTTGGTCTTTAAGTGGTCAAGAATTAGCTGGAATGCTTGAAGTAATTAGAAAACCAATCAATATAATTATTCTAACTTTGTTTACAATGTGCGGTTTTTACCATGGATCACTTGGCATGCAAGTAATTATTGAAGATTATGTTCACACTAGGTGCATGCGAGTAATGCTAGTTTTATTTATCCAAATTATATCAATAATAACAGCAATTAGTTTTTTAGTAGCTGTGTTACATATAATGAATTTATAACGAAAAATTTATGTCAAAATCTTATAATGTAGTTAATCACGAATTCGATGTAGTAGTAGTTGGAGCTGGCGGAGCTGGCCTTAGAGCTACATTTGGTATGGCTGAAGCAGGTTTTAGTACAGCATGTATTTCCAAAGTGTTCCCAACTCGAAGTCATACAGTAGCGGCGCAAGGCGGCATTAGTGCAGCACTTGGTAATATGGGAGACGATGATTGGCGCTGGCATATGTATGATACTGTGAAAGGATCAGATTGGCTTGGTGACCAAGATGCAATTGCTTATATGTGCAAACATGCGGCAGAAAGCGTTATTGAACTGGAGCATTATGGCGTACCATTTTCACGTAATAAAGATGGTAAAATATATCAAAGACCATTTGGCGGTATGACAACGGAATTTGGTAAAGGTAAACCAGCTCAAAGAACATGTGCAGCAGCAGATAGAACGGGTCATGCAATATTACATACATTATATCAGCAAGCATTAAAGCATCAAGCTCAATTTTTTATCGAATATTTTGCTACTGATTTAATCATGGAAGATGGTGAGTGCAAGGGAGTTCTTGCTTGGAATTTAGATGATGGGACTTTACATGTATTTCGCGCTCATAAAGTGGTGCTAGCTACTGGGGGATATGGTAGAGCTTATTTTTCAGCTACATCAGCGCATACATGCACAGGAGATGGTGGTGGTATGTGTATTCGTGCAGGTATTCCTATGCAAGATATGGAATTTGTCCAATTTCATCCAACAGGAATATACGGTGCAGGTTGTTTAATTACAGAAGGAGCAAGAGGTGAGGGCGGTTATCTGGTTAATTCAGAAGGCGAACGTTTTATGGAAAGATATGCTCCATCTGCTAAAGATTTAGCGTCTCGCGACGTAGTATCGCGCGCTATGACTATGGAAATCAGAGAAGGCAGAGGTGTTGGTGAGCATAAAGATCATGTATTTTTACATTTGAATCATTTGCCACCTGAAATTTTGGAAAAAAGATTACCAGGCATATCAGAAACAGCAATGATTTTTGCAGGTGTTGATGTAACTAAGGAACCAATCCCAGTGTTACCAACAGTTCATTACAATATGGGTGGAATACCAACTAATCATTTCACTGAAGTCATTACGATCAAAGATAATGAGCAAGTAGTTATTCCGGGATTAATGGCAATTGGTGAAGCTGGATGTGTTTCTGTTCATGGTGCAAATCGATTAGGTTCGAACTCCTTATTAGATTTAGTTGTTTTTGGAAGAGCTGCAGCTCACAGAGTTAATGATACTTTGGCAAAAAATGTTTCGCATACTAAGTTAAAAGAGGACACGCTAACACCTCTGTTTAATAGATTTGAATCGATCAGAAATTCGAGTGGTGAAGTTACAGTTGCATCACTTAGATTAAAAATGCAAAAAATAATGCAAAATCATGCTGCGGTATTTAGAACTAAAGAAACGCTTGCAGAAGGAATTCAGCTGATTGATGAAGCTAGAAATGAGTATAAAAATATAAGCATTAATGACAGATCATTAATTTGGAATAGTGATTTAGTTGAGGCTTTAGAGCTTGGAAATCTTCTCGATCAAGCAGTAATTACTATTCATGCAGCACATAATCGCCAGGAAAGTCGTGGAGCTCACTCGCGTGAGGATTTTCCAAATCGCGATGATGCAAATTGGATGAAACATAGTTTGTTATGGCTTGAAGAATCTGGTAATATTAAAGTTGATTATAAACCAGTAATATTAGACACTAATTCAGATGAAGTTGAAACTGTTCAACCGGTTAAAAGAGTATATTAAGATATATTTTGTGAGGAGATTATGGCTGATTTAAGATTACCACCAAATTCAAGAGTTCTTGATGAAAAAGTTCATGTAGGTCTGGAATCTGCTGAGTCTCCTAGAAAATTAAGAATATATCGTTACGATCCAGATTCAAATGCAAATCCACGTGTTGACATTTATGAAATAGATGATAAAAAATGCGGTCCAATGGTTCTTGATGCATTAATAAAAATTAAAAATGAATTAGATTCAACTCTAACGTTTAGGCGTTCATGTCGTGAGGGTATTTGTGGGAGTTGCGCCATGAATATTGATGGTACTAATACTTTAGCCTGCACCAAATCAATGAAGGATATTAGTGGAGATATAAATATTTACCCACTACCGCATATGAAAGTTATTAAGGATTTAATACCTGACATGACGCATTTTTATGCACAATATGCTTCCATAGAACCTTGGCTTAAAACCGACACGCCAGTTTCCAAAGATAAAGAAAGATTACAGTCTGAGGAAGATAGAGAAAAACTTGATGGTTTATATGAATGTATATTATGCGCATGTTGCTCAACAGCATGTCCTAGTTATTGGTGGAATGGCGATAAATATTTAGGCCCTGCGATTTTGCTACAAGCTTATCGTTGGCTTGCAGATTCAAGAGATGATGCCACTGGTGAGCGTCTTCATGAATTAGAGGATCCATTTAAATTATATCGTTGCCATACAATTATGAATTGCACCAAAACATGTCCTAAGGGTTTGAATCCTGCAAAAGCGATTGCTAATATTAAACAGCAAATTATGGAAAGGGAAGGCTTGTAAAAATATTTTATGATAAATAAATTAGGTCTTTTTTTACTAAGATTTATATGCGCAATTACTTGCAGTATTTTGCCTATATTTCATTGCCTAGCAGATACAATCGAAGAAAATAGACCAATAATTTCTTATTTTATTGATAATATTGTTCTTAGATTAATTGTTCAAGGCGGGTATTACAGTTTGGCTATAATATTCGTTCTAACTATTATTTCCATGTTAAATAAAAAATTTAGAGAAATTATCTTAAGCATTGTTTTAGCTATTTTCGGAATAATGCTAACGGTTTTTATATATGAAGCTTACTTAGATTTTAAATTTATTCCAGACACATATTAAAAAAATTATGCATATATTAATCACTGGTGGTACGGGTTTTGTTGGTTCGGCATTAATTGATTTCTTCCTTCAAAAAAATTATTCTATTACTATTTTATCGCGCAAAAAATCTACTACGTATGAATCTGTTAGGGTTATAGAATCTATTAATGAAATTGATATTAATGAAAAAATTGATGTAATCATTAATCTTGCAGGTAGTCCAATCAACAAAAGATGGAATGAAGGATATAAAGCTAATTTAATAAAATCTAGATTAGATGTAACTCAAAATATTATTGCACTTATAAAGTTACTTATACATAAACCAGAATTGCTTATTAGTGCATCTGCCATTGGCTATTACGGCACTCAAAATAATGATTATATTGATGAAAATTCAATATATATTGATGATTTCTGTCATCAATTATGTGATTTATGGGAAAAAGAAGCGCTAAAATCTGAAAAGTTAGGGGTGAGAACTTGTGTTGCTAGACTTGGGGTTGTTTTGGGCGAAAATGGAGGAGCGCTTGAGCAAATTCTGCCTGCATTTAAGCTAGGTATTGGTGGTAATATTAGTTCTGGAAAACAATTTTTTTCTTGGATTCATATTGAGGATGTGATAAATATTTTTCATTTTTTCATTACTAATAAAGAGCAAAAAGGAATATATAATTTAACATCACCAACTCCGGTAACTAATTCAGAATTTACTAAAACACTCGGAAGAGTTTTAAATAGACCAAGTTTTTTTACTGTACCAACTTTTGTAATAAAAATGATTTTTGGTGAGATGGGAGATAAGTTATTATTAAACGGAGCGGCGATATATCCTAAAAAATTGTTAGATAATGATTATGAATTTAAATTTAAAACCATAGATATTGCTCTGCAAAATATAATTGATAAATAATTATGAACATCGCTATTATTGGAGCTAGTGGTGCAATTGGTCAAGCATTTGTAAAACATTATTTGCAAAATAAGCAAGTAAAACAATTATATTTATTCTCAAAATCCAAAATTGAAATTAATGATTCAAGAACAATATATAATTATATCAACATCGAAGATGAAGATTCGATAGAAAAATCAGCATCTATAGTCCCAGATGGAGTATATCTTGATGCTATTATTGTTGCTACTGGAATTCTTCAAACTAAAGATATATTGCCTGAAAAATCATTAAAAGACTTAAGTGCGAATAAATTTTTAAAATTATATTTAGTAAATACAATTGGCCCAGCATTAATAGCCAAATATTTTATTTCTAAATTGAATAATTATAACCAGACAATTTTTGCTATTTTATCAGCAAGAGTTGGCAGTATATCTGATAATCAACTTGGCGGATGGTACTCTTATAGATGCTCAAAGGCTGCTTTAAACATGCTCATTAAAAATATTGCCATTGAAGTTAAACGTAAAAACCCGATGGCAATTATTGTTGGTTTACATCCTGGCACTGTTAATAGTAAATTATCTGAACAATTTACTTCAAATGTAAGTTCTAATAAAATATTTACAGCTGATTATTCAGTAGCAAAGATGACCGAGATAATTTCTAATTTAACATTTCAAGACTCAGGTAAATTAATTACTTGGGATGGCAAAGTAATTGCATTTTAAAAGTGCTAAAATGTATGAAGAGTTGTTTAAAACTCTCCAGTGACAAAATCAAAACAATCACCTGTTAAAGAATTTCCTTCTTGAATATTATTATCAAAATTATCATCAATTCGGGATAATAAATGGCTCAACTCGTAAGATTCGCCTAATTCATTACCAACTTTTCTTAATATATGAATTCGAGCATTTGTTGCTGTTCCTGTTTCAAGATTATAAGTACGAGTTCCACCCCCAAGAAACTTGAGACCTTGAGTATCTATATCTCGATTAAATTCAATACATTGTATTTCTGAATTAATATTATATTTCTCACAAATAATTGCTACATGGACACCTTTTACAAATAAATCACCAGCTTTAATTAAGTCTTTGTCAATTGAATCATCATTAGAGGTAATCGGATTATAGTGGTAAGGATTATTTGAATTGTAATAAGAGTCTCTAATTGTTGTTGTATTAGTGACAAGTAATTGTTCTTCTGAGAGTTTTGTTGTCTTTGCAACGGCACTACTACAATCTTCAGGACCAAAATAAAATTGACCTAAATTTATATGATGATCAGAAAAATATCGATGCCCACCATATTGATATTGACCAAATAAATATAAACCATGCTCAGTTGCAAATGGATAATTTTCGACAACAGGAATTTTATAGTTAACATCATAAAAAGGATAAAAAGTTGCAATTCCATCTAATTGTAAATTTTGTGGATCTAGTGTGTGCGCTATACTAGACAACAATACAGAAGTAGCTGAGGAATTTTCATTTCCCCAAAATGATTGATCATTGGGACTTCCCAGTTGCGGTAATGAATCAAAATCTAATTCATTACTAAGGTTTTGATAATATAAGCCCTGTTGAAGTTTGCTCATCATTTGCTCATCATCTTCACTAATGCGACTTAAAGCGATTTGAAGTTGCTCAATCGTTTTATTATGTTTATTGGGAATACCAAAAGTTGAATAATCACCATTTGCCAATATTTGATTTATTACTTTAGCATGCTCAATATTGCTTTTCAATGTAGCAATTATATTTTTCATTAATTGATTTCCCGAAAGCTCTTGCTCAGATTCAATCAATAGATTAATTTGATCTCTTAATTTATCTTGAGCTACTTTAGTTGATAAATCTTTTACTCGTGCTTGCGCTGCCATATGTGCAACATTATATGTATTAACTATAGTCATAATATTTTTTATAAAATTAGTTTTTATTCATAATATATTATATTACAAATCTGTAAAGATAAAATTTTTTATCTTGTGAGGGATTGATTTTTTTTGATAGGTCTTTGATTTTGCTTTGGTCCTGTTTGCTCTGAATCTTTTACAAGTTGACCAATTTTTTTAGCCTCTGTAATTAATGCAGAATCAATTTTTTTTGTTGGCTTACGATCACTTTTTATTTGTTCATAAGCATTTAAATCTTTTTCAGCTTTTTTAAAAACTTTTATTAATTGCTCATTAAGATTTATTTCATTTTTAGTTTCTTGATTTGAAATTTTAAAATCTTTAAAATTTCTAGTGGCACGTTTGCGTTGATTTACCGTAGATTTCACTGATGTTGTATCTAGAGTCAATACACTACCAGCTACTTTTTTAATAAATTTTAAATTGCGCTTAAGTTGTTTTTTTTTAAAATGTCTTTTTTAGTTTCAAAGTCTGAAATTGAGTCATTATTCATTTTTGTAGAAAATTCATATTCTTCTCTCAATTTAGTAAGCGTTTCTCTAAATAATTTTGGATTTTTTTTCTCATCTATATTATTTAAAATTTTCTGATGAGTTTTGACTGATTCAATAAAAAGTGTATTATAGGAATTGCGCTCTAATGAAGCAAAAGTATTAAGTGTGTCTTTAACATTCTTAATTGAAGTATTTTTCTCATTAATAAGTTCTTTTTTTGTTTTTTCTGTAGTTTTTACACTTGTGGAAGGATTTTTAATGTTATCTAACACAAATTCATTTTCTTAATAATTTATATTAATAAAATATAAATTATTAATTAAAAATAAGCATGGGTTTTTTATAGTATAGTAAATTAACTTGAGATAGCATAGAAAGAGTGATAGTAAAGAGTTAAAAATGCAAGCAT
>JAYUJO010000059.1:0-7070 GCA_043765215.1 Rickettsiales bacterium
TTACCTTCTTCCTTAAATCTATACTATATGCTTGCATTTCTAACTCTTTACTATCACTCTTTCTATGCTATCTCAAGTTAATTTACTATAGTGGAGATTCACTGTCCTCTATATTTGTTTTAATAAGAATATTTAGGATTTCTGGATCAAGATTAGTGTGAGAAATAATTATATTACCTTGACGATTAACATTTATTATTTCAACCAATTCTATTGTAGAATCCTTTAAATTTTTAATTGAACATCTTTGATAAGCTATATATACAGGGTTATTTTCATCTTTAGAAGTACCAATTAATTGTAAAATCTTAAATCCAACATTAGTTTTACAAATTGCATTAAATTGGGCTGCTACTAATTGCTTACTATTAGTCTTAGTAATTATATAAGATTTTATTGGAGTAGATGGCGTCGATGGCGTTGATAAATAATCTTCAGAAAAATCATCTTCTTCATCCTGCTTCGAAATCTTAGATTTAAATAAATTTTTTCTAATATTATCAAATAAAGAAGATTTTTGTTTTTCTGATTGTAATGGATCACTTTTTTTTTCTTAAGGCCATAAAATGCTTTAATGGGGGAGTTGTTTTATTATGGCCAATTTTCGAATTATAAGTTGGATCAGCGCTTTTTTTTCGTTCATTATATACACGAATTTCATCTACATTCATTGTAGCTGGTACACTTTTACTACGTTCTTCTTTAGGTTTTCCATATATTTTTTTTTGCTCATTATAAATCCTCCTTAATTATAATTAATAATTTTATTCGCTATCTCCCGTAAGTGGCATTGATATATCTATATTAGCTTCTTCTATAATGATATCAGCAATATTTTCTTCAGAATCTGACTTTATTTTTACTTTTTTTTCAGTATTTTTTGTAAAATGTTTTATTAATAATGATGATTTTCTTTTAAGAAATTCTGGTTCTAATGAATTAGTAGAACTTTCAGGAGATAACGGAGTTGGCTCCTCATTTTTTGTTTCTTCTGTTTTAGTTTCAACTTTCTTTTTTCCCCTCCAAAATATTGATACTGCTTTATTAAACTTACTTGTTTCTTTTTCAGTATATTCTTTTGATTTTATAAGTCGCGGTGTTGTTGTTCTAGGTGTTGAAGATGGTTCTAAAAGCTGGGCAAAAACTTCATTACTTTCTGCTGTATCAGCTTCTAAATCTAAATCTAATAATCTTTGCAATGTGCTTTTATTGGAAATTTGTCCACGTGGAGTAGCTATATTTACTATATTTGTTGTATGATCACTAGAATTTCTAGATAAAGGAACTGTTGTTACTAAATTATTAGATGTATTTATAGGATGTACTATAAATTCTTCTTGTTCCTCATATTCGTCATTATTAGGTATGTCACGATTACTATTATATACTTGTTGAACAAATCCTATTCCTTCCATAGCAACATCAGAAAAGACGTGACCACCACCACCAACCATTGCTTGTGCAGTAGCACTTTCTAAAGTTGTATAATCTGTTTGAGTCTTTTGAGTATTTACAGAATTACCATTACTAATTGTTTTTCGAATATTTTTTTTACCTTCACTGTAGAATCCAAAACAACATTCCCGAGCAGATTCTTGATGATTTAAATCTGCTTGAGTTGCATCTTGATTAGAATAAGATTCAGATTTGTAAGCATATCTACATGAACAAATTGCAACTACAGCAGCTATTGCTGCAAGAATTATCGCAACTACCCCACTTACTCCTCCCGATACAGCAATTGATATTAATGCTTCTTGACTCATATAAAACCTCAATTTAAATTATATTAATATTTAAACAGTAATTAATTAACAAGTCATTAAAAATTTAAATATTTAATTAGATTAAGTTATTTAAAAAAGTTTGTAGTAGGAAAACGTCTATCTTTCTCAAAATTTATTTTGGAAATTTTCACACCACTTGCAGAAGATTTTCTTTTAAATTCAGAATTTTTTACTAATTTAACGATTTGTTCTATCAACTCAAAATCATATTTTTCAATTAATTCTGAATATGACATATTGTTTTCAATATGATCTTCTAATATTTGATCTAAAACAGCATAATCAGGAAGCGAGTCACTGTCTTTTTGATCAAATGCTAATTCTGCACTAGGATGTTTGTTGATAATGGATGTTGGAATAATAATTTTATCTCTATTAATATATTTGGCTAACTTAAAAATATCTGTTTTATATAAATCTTTGATCGGGTTAAAAGCCCCATTCATATCGCCATATATTGTTGCATAACCTGTAGCATATTCAGACTTATTTCCCGTCGTTATTAATAATGCGCCTTGAATATTACTTTGAGCCATTAATATGGTGCCGCGAATTCTTGATTGTAAATTTTGATAAGCAATTGAGGATTGATCTAAAATATTTAGAGCTTGTATAAAAGAATTAAAAACTGAGGTAATATCTATTGTTTCTAAAGATATTGATAAATTATCGGCAAGTTCTTTTGCATCTTGTAAACTTTGATTAGAAGTATATTTGGTTGGAAGCATATAGGTTGTAATATTTTCACTGCCAAGCGCGAGATAGGCAACATAAGCAACAATAGCCGAATCAATTCCTCCAGATAAACCTATCATAACTTTTTTAAAGCCATTATCATAAACATAGTCACGAAGACCTAATATCATTGCTTGAAGAATATCTTCATATTGATCATATTTATTTGAATATGAATAAGTTGGCGTAAATTGTTTATTATTATAATGAATTATTTGTTGATTAGTTTCAAAACTTTTCCCAATGATTTGCAATTTTCCATCAAAGCAAAAAGATTTTCCATCAAATATAATTCCATCATGACCAAGCACTTGGTTACAGTAAATAATTGGTATTTTTGTTAATTGATAGATTCTTTCAACAATAGAAATTCGCTCTCTAAATTTCATTTTATCATAAGGTGATGCATTTGGAACTAAAAATAATTCTGCGCCATCATTTTTTAATTGCAAACAAACATCATCAAACCAAATATCTTCGCAAATAGGAACTCCAATTTTAATGTTATTAACTTCAATTATTGTAGGTTCTCCTGAGGTAAAATATCTTTTATCATCAAAAACACCATAATTTGGCAATTCTTTTTTATATGTTTTACCAATAACTACGCCGTATTGAGCTGCTATAACTCCGTTATATGATTTATTATTTTCAAATATTAAAGTTGGTAGCAATAAACAAACATTATTAGTTATTTTTATTAATTCGTCATTTATTGCGATAATTTCATTAATAAAACCTTGTTGTAAAAATAAATCTCCAGCCATATAGCCAGATGTGCAAAGTTCTGGTATCAGGCAAATATCGGCAAATTGTTGCTCAGATTCAAGATAAACTTGCTTAATTTTGTTAAAATTGCCTCTTAAGTCACCTATGTTAGGCTTTATTTGGCAGACATAAATTTTCATTTTATTTTTGTTTTAAATTACTAATTCGTTCTTGATAATTTCCAGTAAAAATATAATTACCAGATATTAATATATTTGCGCCGTTATCAATGCATGATTTGGAAGTGATATTATTAATTCCACCATCGACTGCTAATAAAATATCTGTATAAATAATTAGTTGACTAATTTGTTTTATTTTAGCTAATTGATTATCCATAAATTTTTGACCACTAAAGCCAGGATTAACACTCATTACTAAAATCAAATCTATTTTATCCAGAATATAATCGAGAATATTTACACTAGTTGTAGGAAGCAATGCAACACCAGCTTTAATATTATGTTCTTTAATTAAAGATAAGGTGCGATCAAGATGTAAAGTAGATTCAGGATGAATGGTTATGATATCAGCACCTATATCTGCATAAATTTTTATCCAATTTTCAGGCTTATTAATCATCAGATGAACATCAAGTGGTAAATTAGTTATATCTCTTATAGATTTAACGATATTAGGTCCAAAAGTTAGATTAGGAACAAAATGCCCGTCCATAATATCTAAATGAAGCAGGTCAGCACCACTTTGTTCTAATAAGTTAATTTCCTTAGTTAAATTTAAAAAATCTGCTGATAAAAGTGATGGTGATATTAATGTCATATAATTACTTTTTATGTTGTCTCTTTTCTTTAGCTTTTTCGTCTAATGCCATCACGTATGAAATGATTTTAGCGACCTCTTCAAAATGTTCAACATGAATTTCCTCATCCACATCAACAATTTTATATAATGATCTAGCTAGTGGTGGGCTTTCTACTATTGGAATATTATGTTCTAAGGCAATTTCCTTAATAGTTTGAGCGATTAAATCAAGGCCTTTAGCGATGCACATAGGCGCTGAAGCTGAATTTGTTTCATATTTTAAAGCTACAGCATAATGTTCTGGATTGGTAATTATTACAGTTGCTTGTGGCACAATTGATTTAATACGTTTTTTTGAATTTTTACGTCTAAGAGCTCTTAATTTTTGTTTAATTTCAGGATTACCCTCTGCTTGTTTATATTCATCTTTAACTTCTTGTTTAGTCATTTTCAAATCACTAAAATGTTCATAACTTTGATATGAAAAATCAACAGCTGCAATCACTGCCATAATAATAGTAACTAATATTAAAATATGGGTTACCATAGTTGATAATTGATTAAGAATACCTCTTATGGATAATTCTTGATATTGACTAACTTCGCCAACATCTCCTAAAATTATCATAAATACAAAGGTTCCAACTAAGCTTATTTTAAATATTCCTTTTAAAAATTCAACAAAACCTTTCATTGAAAATATGCGATTAAAACCTTTAATAATTGATAGTTTAGAGAGCTTTGGTTGTATAGTTTCAGTAGTAAATATAAACTGTCCTGATTGAAAAAAAGAGGATGTTAATGCAGCAACTACTGCAATTATGAATATTGGACTTAAGTAAAGCAGTATTTTCTTCATTATATTTGGTAAAATTACTTCTAAATTACCCCCATCTACAATTAAAGTTCCTGCATTTTCAATAAAAAAACGAAGAGCTGATGCAATTGATATAAACATTGAAGGCATAATCCATATAGTTACCATGGTTAATAGCATTATCATTATAAAACTAGTAACTTCTTTGGAATTAACTACCTGTCCCTTATTAATGGCATCTTCAAGCTTTTTCTGACTGGGTTGCTCGGTTTTGGAGTCTTTATCATCATCACCTTCAGACATTTGAAACTTACAACTTTAAAATTATTTAAAAATCAATTATAATAAATTGAAACTAAATTAAAACTAAATTAAACATCACTTATATGAATATTATTGTTGAGATTTCTAATAAATCGGATAAATGGAAATCTTATCTTGCAATTAACGAACAATTTTTTATTAAAAGTGTTAGAGAGACTCTTATAGAGCAGCTAAATTTTCAAAACATTATAGAAGTTGAATTGTCGATTCTTTTAACTGAGGATACTCAAATGCAAGAATTAAATAAAGAATTTAGAGGAAAAGACAAAGCTACAAATGTTTTATCTTTCCCTGATTTTGAAGATGAAGATAGCACTCCTATTGAATTTATTGCAAATAAAGATTATATATATTTAGGAGATATTGCTTTTGGCTTTGAAGTAATTAAATTTGAAGCAGAGCAAGAAAATATTAGTTTCCTTGATCATATGAGGCATTTGACTATTCATGCAATATTACATTTAATTGGTTATGATCATAAGACCGAGCATGAAGCCGAGATTATGGAATCAATTGAGATTACAATTTTACAACAATTTAATATTAAATCCCCTTATTAAAATATATATATGCCTAAAAAGCCTGAGACAAAAAATCGAATGTTAAGCAACAATTCTTCAATTACAAAATTTAAATACTTCTTCAAAAATTTATTTTATAAAAATAATCAGTCAAAATTACATTTTAATAAAATTGAAAATAGGCTACAAGGAAACGGAGAAAATAGTGTAGAAATAGCTTTTAATATTAAAAACTTTTCTGAAAAAACTGTGGAAGCAGTAATGGTTCCAAGATCAGATATAATATCATTAAGCATAGATTCTACATTGGAAGAATTATCTAATATTATATTAGAGCATGGTCATACAAGGACACTAATCTATAGTAAAAATTTGGATCATATTATTGGTTTTGCTCATATTAAAGATTTATTTGAAAACATAGTGAGTAAAAAAACATTTAATTTAAAAAACTTAATTAGAAAACATATTATTGCCCCACAATCTATGAAGTTGATGGATCTTCTTACTCAAATGCAGTTATCTAGAACACATATAGCAGTAATTATCGACGAATATGGTGGTACGGATGGAATTGTGACTATTGAGGATATTATTGAAGAAATTGTTGGACGTATTGACGATGAGCATGATGATATCACAGATGAAGATAGCTTTAAAACAATTAAACCAGGTATTATCATCTCTAGTGCAAGAGTTGAAATTAAAGAAATTGAAAATGCTATTGGCCTTAAGCTTAAAAGTGATGATGAAGAAATAGATACTATTGGTGGTTTGGTGATGTCAATTACTGGCTATGTGCCAGCTAAAGGGGAAATTATAACTATTTTAGAAGGGGTCACTGTAGAAATTATTGAATCTACACCACGTACAATTAAACAAATTAAAATTACTTATAATGAGATATTAAAGATATCAAATTAATAAATGATGGAAGATATTAAAATAAAGGAAATCTATTTAGAAAATATTGTTTTAAATAATTATAGAAATTTTGCAGACTTATCTTTAAACTTCACTAAAGGAGTTAATATTTTAATAGGACCTAATGGTTGTGGTAAAACTAATATTCTAGAATCAATTTCATTATTATCGCCTGGAAAAGGCTTGAAATCATCAAATTTTGATGAAATATGTAAATATAATGCTAGCCATTGGCAAACACAATTTAATCTGCAAAGTAAAGTTGGAGTAGCTAATATTCAAACTAATTTTAATACGCGCGAAAGAAATCGTAAAATTTTATATAATGGTTCAAAAATCAGCAGTGCAGAATTACCAAATTTACTCAGTCTAGTTTGGCTGACTCCTCAAATGGAAGGCATATTTACTGGCCCCTCATCATCTAGGCGCAAA
>JAYUJO010000060.1:0-2668 GCA_043765215.1 Rickettsiales bacterium
GTTTTGGACCAGCTGCATCAGCCGTGATATATGGTAAATTAACATCTGTTACTTGCGCACTTGATAGTTCTTTTTTAGCCTTTTCAGCAGCTTCTTTTAAACGCTGTAGTGCTAAAGGATCTTTTTTAAGATCAACTGATGTTTCTTTTTTGAATTCCTCAATTAAATAATCAAGAATTCTCATATCAAAATCTTCACCACCAAGGAAAGTATCACCATTAGTTGACTTTACTTCAAATACACCATCACCAATTTCAAGAACTGATACGTCAAACGTACCACCACCTAGATCATAAACAGCGATAGTTTTATTTTCAGTTTTGTCAAGGCCATAAGCAAGAGCAGCCGCAGTTGGCTCATTAATAATTCTTAAAACTTCAAGCCCAGCAATTTTACCAGCATCTTTTGTTGCTTGTCTTTGCGCATCATTAAAATATGCAGGCACTGTGATTACTGCTTGAGTTACTGTTTCGCCCAAATAATTCTCAGCAGTTTCTTTCATTTTTTGTAAAATATAAGCACTGACTTGACTTGGTGAATATTTTTTTCCTTCAACTTCAACCCATGCATCACCATTATCGGCTTTTACAATCTTATATGGCACCATTTCCTTATCTTTAGTAACAGTAGGATCTGTAAAATCTCTGCCGATTAATCTTTTAATTGCAAATAATGTATTGTGTGGGTTAGTAACAGCTTGCCTTTTAGCTGGTTGGCCAACAAGCTTTTCATCACCACCAACAAATGCAACCATTGAAGGTGTTGTTCTTTCTCCCTCTATATTTGCTAGTACTTTTGGCTCCTTACCATCCATAATTGCAACACATGAATTAGTAGTACCTAGATCAATACCAATAACTTTTCCCATAATTAACTCCAATATTAAATTTAATTGTTTGACTAAAAAACTATAATATGTTTTTTTATATCCATGTTTTGTGATATAGGGCAGAATTTTTTTTTTACAAGGGCTGGAGATAAAAATATGTTAAATTTTCTAAAAGTTTTTGCACTATCTATAGTTTTTTTAACAGGAACTGTAAATGCAAGTGATATTAATATAAAAAATATTGAAAAAATTAGGAAATCTATTGTTAGTATAAATAGTAGAGTTCCAGTTTCTGCTTATAAAAATCCTGGTAGCTGGATCGGTACTGGTTTCTTAGTTGACGGCAAAAATGGATTATTAGTCACTAATAATCATGTAGTAGGGAGAGCCTCAATAGGAACTTATTTCGCCACGTTCCATAATGGTCAACAAGCAGAAGCTAAATTAGTATATTATGATATGTATGCTGATTTTGCCATAATGAGAGTTGACTCAGCGGAACTTCCCGTTGATTTTGAAATAGTAGAATTTACTGATGATGCACCTAAACTTGGCGCAAAAGTATTTATAGTTGGCAATACTGAAGGGCAAGGCTTTTCATTCCACGATGGTTATCTATCAGATCTTTTTGAAATTAGCGGAGAAATGCCTCAAGGTTCATATGTCATTAATATGAATTCAACCGGAGGAGCTAGTGGTTCACCAATTTTAAATGCAGATAATAAAGCAATTGGTGTCTTATATGGTGGAGGTAAAACACACTCTCTGGCACTTAAAGGCGCCTATATTCAACATGTTCTTAAAGAATTAAATAGTGATAGAGAATTCCCTAATAGAAAACATATTGGTATAATCACCCAGCTAACTTCACTAGACAAAGCAGTTAAACATAGAAGTTTTCCAAAAAATGAAATGGATAAATATTTAAAAGATTTTCCAGATGCAAGAAATAGAGCAATCATAGTGCGCAGCACTTTGCCAGGTGGAACTGCAGAGAGTCTCATTAAACCAGGTGATATTATTTGGCAAGTTGATGGCAAGCAAATTGGCGCTGATTTATGTATGTTTGATCTTCTATTAAGCCAAACAAAGAATGATAAAGCAATATTCACTATATTTAGAGATGGTAAAAAAATTGAGCAAGAAATTGCGCTTTACGATTTGAATAACAACAAAATATCAAGAATGCTTGATTTTGCGGGAGGATTATTTTTCCAAGCTGATGATTATATTTCAGCTAAAGCAGGTGTTCCTCTAGGATCGGTAGTTTTAGCTAATGTGCAAACAGGTAGTAGTTTCAGTAGCATTCCAGAAATGTTTGTTCAGGACTATAAGAATTTATATAGAATTCAAATAAAGACTTTTAATGGTGATACAATAAAGTCTCTTGATGATTTAATATTTTCAATGAATAAAGCAATAAAGCAGAAATATATAAATATTGAATATCAAAACTACTTGCCATATAGCGCTAATTTTGGTGGAGATTGGATTTCTGCACAAGAACATTTAATGCAGGATATTACCTTTGATAGCATTGATAATAAGCCAAGAGTTTTAAAGTTTGATAATGTAAAATCAGAGTGGTTACCTGAAGAAATGTAAATTTAGTTCAATAATGAATAGTTTTTGATAAATATTTAAGTGTTTATGATATTTAATAATTGACAAAAATTTTTAGGATTGAATTATAATTACATTCAATCCTAAATTATTTTGATTAAGCGATATCATCCCCAATATGATATAGTAAATTAACTTGAGATAGCGTAGAAAGAGTGATAGTAAAGAGTTAAAAATGCAAGCATATAGTATAGATTTAAGGAAGAAGGTAATAAA
>JAYUJO010000061.1:0-2651 GCA_043765215.1 Rickettsiales bacterium
TAATCTGGCCAAAACGATGTTTTCTTCCAGCTCCTTTTCTTTTACCACCCAGCATATAATTATATTTATTTATGAATATGTAACATATTCAATTGTAGCCATGAATAATTACAAGTCAATAATTTATTTTATTATATAATTAATAGTTTTTAAAAAGAGTGAAGTTATTAATTAATTTACCATATTGCTCTATTCTTATATTCAACTTTAAGCTTTAAACCAAGCGCCATCAATAAAGAACCGATATTATTAAAACTAGGATTACCTTTATTTGAAAGCATTCTATATAAATGCTGTCTGTTGATATTAGTTTATTTTGCAATTTTAGTAATACCACCCTGTATTTCAATAACTTCTCTTAAAGTAGCTAAAAATAGCTCTTTATTATGATCTTCAAAATATTGCTCTAATGCTGCATTTATAAAAGCTGTTGATTCATTTTTATCTTGAAACTGTTCTTTTAAATATTTATATAAACTTTGCATTATACTACTCCTTATGAATTATATTATTTAATAACATTCTAGCTTTTTTTATATCTTTACTCTGGCTTCCCTTGTCACCAGCATTTAATAGTAAAACTAATTTATCATTTGCTTCAGTAAAATAAATTCTGTAACCTTTAGCAAAGAAAAACCTCAATTCTGACAAATTGCTATCTAAGCGTTTATGATCACCATATGCCCCATGACTTAAACGAACTAATCTCACATTTATTTTCGCACGCGTCTGTATATCTAATTTGTTAAGCCACTCTTTAATGTAACATTTTCCATTTTCAGAGACGAAAAACTGTATTTCCTTTTTTTCCACAAAACGTCATTAATAATTTATTATATTGTCGCATAAATACGACGCAAAGTCAATTTTAGTTTTCATCTATCTCTAAAAATGGCACCGTTAAGTTACTGTTATTATTTTAATAGGTTTTTTTAATTAGACCCAATCAAGATTGCTGTAATTAATTAATCCAAGCTAATTTATCTGCGTATTTAATATTACTCTGTTGCTTATCATTGTCCCTCGATCAACAGCAAGCCATACGAAGGTGAATTCTCCACCATTTTTAGGTCTTTTTTTTATATAGGTACAGAGTTCGTCAATCTCTAAAATAGCTATATCTTTTATTGAATTTACATTATTTTGCGCCTTTAACATTTATCTTTTTACATGCGCTGCAATGTCTTCAATCCATTTTGAGATCTGACTATTGCGAATCCCTATAATTCTCTCTATAGTCCTGATTCCCTTTTAGTTTTGATAAATCTAATCCAGAATTTAATAAAAATTTTATACAATCTATCTTATCATGATTAATTGAGCTACCTAACATTTCAACACTGTGCTTATCTAATAATGTACTGCTATGATTACATAGTAATCGTAATAGTTCAGGATTATAGCTTGAGTTGCTAATATGCCAAGCAGACCTTCTCTATAAGATAAATTTCGTTCTACATTTTGAATTGATTTAAAGTACTCTTTAATTCATCAATATCTTCGTCTAAAATAAATTCTAAAATCTCCTAATATATTTCTTCTTCTGATACTTCTATGATTTTAACAAGCTTATAAAACTTATTCATATAGTCCTCTCTTAAATATTAACTAATTTTAATTATATATCTTGTGATTTTTTACAATGACCAATGATAAAGGTAATATTGATTAAATAATTTTTTCAGATTTATAGGATACAGGAATATATTTAATTATGGAATCACATAGAGAATATCAAATTATGAATCAATTATTAGTAAAATTATGAAATTTACTAAATAAAGCTTATTATATACAGCTAATTTCTTTATTAACTAAAGGTTAGTTTAAATATCTTTAAATAACCATAAAAAAATGTTATAATCTTAAAAAAGGTTAAGAATAATTTATTTTATGATTATTGACTAATTTAAAAAATAATATTGAAAATAAATAAAGGAACATGATTATGGGAAAAGAGAAAAAAGAAACAGTCGATACATCTACCCCGCAACAAACTACAGCCCCTTTAATTAATTTAGGTAAAAGAAGCAGAGAGGATAAGAGCAGCTATGATGATCAAGAAAATTACGTAGCTCTTACAAGCAGTGAAGTCGAGCAATTGGCTAAGAAACAAAAAATTCCTACTGAATTAACAGAAGGAACAGAATCTGCTACAATATCCTCAGCTGCTAGTAGTCCAGATGGCCCATCTCTTAAATTAAGTAGCCAAGAGGAAATTAGCAGCAGCGATGAGGAGTTAGGATATGAGATAATTCATGCCTTCTCAATTAGTGAGCAAGAAATATCTGCTACAAAATTAAGAAAGGCCTTAAAGGTGGCAATAGAAGAGAAGCAGGCAAGAGAAGCTGCTTTAAAAGAGCAAGAAAAAGCAGTACAGGAACAAAAAAATATTGTGCTGAGGTTAGAGCAAAAATTGCAAGCAATGGAAAATGCTGAAAAATCAGCGGAGATCAGTGAAACATTTCAAAAGAAAATATCTGATGATATTGAGATAAAAAAGTTACAACAAGAGACTGATGCAAAAATCATACAATCAGTAAGTGATGAGGCAAATGAAGAGGAAGCAGAAGATGATGAAAGTGATTCTTCGGAGCAGGAGTCAATCAGCTTTTACACTAAAATCGTTGATGATGATAATATAGAATCTT
>JAYUJO010000062.1:0-2647 GCA_043765215.1 Rickettsiales bacterium
TAGAGCGCCTAGAATTTATGCATAAAAAAGTTGCTGAGCTTGGTGTTATTTGTCAGCAAAAATTCTCAGAACTTGAGAATTCTTCTATTATATGCAGGAAGAAAATATGGACAGCTCTAGCTAATTATCAATATAAATTAAATAATATTAAATATCAGTTATATCTGCAAATCAAAAATTATGAAAATCCATCTGAGAAATTGATTCTTGGTATTAATAATAAAATAAGTAAAATTGAAGCAGCTTTAGTTAAGATTTATAATGAGAATGATCTTATTAATTCTACAAAATCTTTGAACTAGAAAATATATTGGTTTAGCATAAACTTATATATCATCAATAAATAATAATTTAAGCCTATTTTGACTTCTAATCTAGACATTAGAAATTTCTAGTTCTAATATTTTTATATAAATCATGAAAATATAAATTATGCTAAAATTGATCATTTCTATTCTATTATTAGTTTTGCAAACTGGCTGCTATGCTATTGAAACTCAAAATAAATATAATAGTACCAATACATATGCAGAATCTAAATCTAAACCTATTTATATCAGCCAAAGAAATGATAAAAACACTCCTTTTTATTTTATATTAGAACATGATTCAAAACATAAAGAATATAAAATTTATGTTAGATGGAAAAATAAAAAACAAGGAGATATTCTTTTTAATAATTACGATTCAACTTTAAAGTTTCTTGTGAATAAAGCAAAAATAATTACACTGCACTCGATAAAAAGACCAAAAGTTATTTCTTATAATTTAATAGATCGTAATCATGAAGAAGAAGGAGTTTTCAAACTAACATTCGAGGAATTTAAATCTATTGTAGAAGCAAAAACAGTATCAATTGAATTACATGGCCGAAGTAATCAGATATTTGCTGAATTTAATAAATATCATACTTTTAGAGCGTTCAAAGATTTCTTTGAAAATAGCCCGCAATAGAATTATGTGAAATGTTATTAGAAAGAATAAATAGAATTAAGCGATGGCGGACAGGGTGAGATTCGAACTCACGGTACGGTTGCCCGCACGCTAGTTTTCAAGACTAGATCCTTAAACCACTCGGACACCTGTCCCTAAACATCACTTAGATATTATGTTGATATCACATAAATTAAATCATTTCAAGATAAAAATATTGATATTTTTAAAAAATTAGTATAATTGATGTATTAAACTTATAATAAATTAAACATAATTTACACGAATTTTAAAATTACATGAAAAGAAGTACTTCTAATTTTATTGCCTTTGATGTGGGCAGCAGCAAAATATCAGCTGTAGCGGCTCATATTAATAAGCAGGGAGTTGCTGCAATTAACGCACAGATACTTCAACGTTCAGACGGATTTCGATCAGGTTTAATTACCAATATGGAACTAGCTGAGAGCAGTATCATCAGCGCAATTTTTGCTCTTGAGAAAGATTGTGATAAAAGCATTAAAGAAGTTGCTATTTCTTTATCTGGAGCTGATGTTAAATCATATTATATTACTCAAAGTACTAAAGTTGGTAACCACCCTATATCTAATTTAGACGTAAAAAAACTTATTAATAAAGCATTACTAGACTTTAAAATTAAAAATAAAGAAATCATTCATTATTTTCCAGTTGAGTTTAAAATAAATCATTCTCAAGAAGTTGAAAATCCAATTGGTTTATATGCTAAGGAATTAACTTGTTCCTTACATATAGTCACTGCTGATTCTTTAATGATTATGAATCTGGTAAAATGTTTTGGAAAGTGTCATGTTGAAGTTACCGATATCATATCATCTATATATGCAGCCGGAATTGCAACATTAACTAATGACGAGATGAAGCTTGGCACTATAATTGTTGATTTTGGCGCAAATACTACTAGCTATGGCATATTTTTTAAAGGTAAAATTGTTTACTTAAATCATATTGCCATGGGTAGCTGCGATATTACACATAATATTGCCAAAACATTTTCATTAAATATTGAGCAAGCTGAAAAACTTAAAATTTTATATGGTAATGCTAATTTAAGCATGATGATTAAAGACTCCATAATAAAAATTGACGGTAGTGATAAGACTATTACTACCAGTGAGTTGATAAAAGTCATCAGCCCAATTATTAGAAATATTTTCACTCAAATTCGTCAGAATTGTGATGCTATTCCAATGAGCCAAATGCTGTCTCAACAAATTGTTATTACTGGAGGTGGTGTTGCTATGGGTGGCATTATGAGCATGGCTTCGGAGATATTTCAAAAGCAAATACGCATTGCTAAAAGCGATGATTTTTATGGCTTTAATGATACTTATAATCCTTATAGTCAATCAACTTTAATTGGCATGGTTAAATCAAAAGCATTATTTTTTCAAAAAAATAACTTTAAATCAGATTTGAGTGATGGAACTGGCTGGTTTAGACGAACAATATTATGGCTTAAGGAAAATATTTGAAACTAATAAATTTAATTTTAATATATATATTATCTTTACCAATATATTGTTTAGCTGGTTCATGGTTGCCAAATGAAGGTGAATATAATATAAGTTTTAGTTCTGGAGTAATTGATAAAGGCTCTAGAACAGCGCAAAAAACAAGATCTGAAAACCTTGTAAAAATTTATGACGCAATTGCAACTTTGCATTATTATAAA
>JAYUJO010000063.1:0-2644 GCA_043765215.1 Rickettsiales bacterium
ATTGCCACATGCGGTAAATTTACTTCTGCAGACCTAATTGCAGTTTCAGAATCTCTAGCTCTAATGACATTAAACCAATATCTCTCAATCATATTGCAAATATTAGCATTCATTTGTTCGTCTGGCTCTATAACCAGTATCTTTGGTGGCAATTTATCTGACACGTTTAACAGTCTCCTTTAATTAAATTATTTAGTTTGTCTTAGTTAGTGATGGATATTATAGTATTTTTATCATTACATCCAAGTAAAACACGATTAACCAAGTGATAATTTTTCCCTTTTATGTCCATTTGAATACATTTTTACATGATATATGAAAATTGTACTTGAATAAAGCAGAATATATTGGTATAAATGGCTCTATTTTAGAGCACTTATTTATTTGGAGACGCTTTCTATGGCATTATACGAGTCCATTATTATTATTCGTCAAGATGTTTCATCAGCAGATGTAGACAAAATCGCAGATGATATTAAACAAGTTATCACTAGTCGTGATGGTAAAATTATTAAAACTGAGTATTGGGGTTTAAGAAGCCTTGCTTATGAAATTCAAAATAATAAAAAAGGTCATTATTATTTTATGGGTATTGAAGCAGATAAACCTATACTTGATGAGATGGATAGAAAAATTAAACTTAGCGAAAGTATAATTAGATCATCTCTTATTCGTGTTGACGAAATAAGCAAGAGTCCTTCGCCAATTCTTAGAGCAAAAAGTTCTGAGGATGATAATGTTGTTGATGTTACGTCAACAAGAGATTGAAATTATTTTAAATAAACTATTAGATTAAATTTATGTCGCAAGAATATTCTTCAGACCCAAGAAAATCACATGAGAATTCAGGTGATAGAAATAATGGTAAAACATTTTTCAAAAAGAATAAAGGTTGCCCTTTTTCTGTTACAGATGCTAGTATAATTGACTATAAAGATCCAGATCTTTTAGGAAAATTTATATCAGAAGGTGGCAGAATGCTTCCAAGTAGAATCACTAATGTTTCTGCAAAAAAACAAAGAGCTCTAAAGAAGGCTATTAAGCATAGTAGAACACTAGCTTTGTTACCTTTTGTTTTTGTAAGTAGATAAGCTACACAAAAAACCAATATTTAAATTTATAAATATATATAATTATGCAAGTTATTTTAGTTAAATCAGTAAGAAAACTGGGGAAAGTCGGCGACACTGTTAATGTAGCTGATGGCTTTGGCCGCAATTATTTAATTCCACAGGAACTTGCAATCAGAGCGTCGCGCGATAATGTCGCATTATTTTCTACCAAGCAAGTGCAATTGGAAGATACAAATAAAGAAAATAAAATATTAGCTGAAGAAGCTGCTAAATCCCTTGAAGGTAAGCACATAACTTTTATCACGCAATCTGCTGCTGATGGAAGATTATTTGGCTCAGTTAGTGGCAAAATTATTGCTAATGAATTGTCAAAAATAATTGATTTTAAACTTAATTATTCAAATATTTTATTAGATAATCCCATTAAATTTAATGGTGTTTACGATATTCAAGTAGTTCTTCACTCAGAAGTCGTCACAAATATTATTATTGTTATTGCTAAAACTGAATCGGAAGCACAAGATGCTTTAAAAGATTTCAAAGATGGTGGTAAAAAAGCGGATATGCAAAAAGAAGATGAGTTAAATGCAATTGAGCATGAAAGCTTAATTCTTAAGCAAAAAGAAAATGCTGAAGAAAATTCAAATTAAGAATCAGATAATTTAGATTATTTTAAATACTAATTACTCTATGTTGTTATTTTAAAAAAGAGGTAAATACATCAAAAAATGTATCTACCTTTTTTTATTATATTTTGTTTTTTTAATTTTAGATAATGATACCAAACTTATAGTAGATGAAATCTAGATTATAGAATTAAATTTATTATTAATATATCCCTGAGAATTAATATCGCATTTAATGCGAATTAACATCGCATTTAAGAAAATTTTTTGGACTTGAGGAAAATAAAAATTTACTTATATCCTTATTCCATATAATCCTAAACATTTTAAATCAGCTAAATTATCAATACTAGATGTAAAAGTAACCAATTCCGAAGGAAAAAGAATTAACATTGAAATACTGACATGTGGAGTGCATTTTTAACAAGGAATAACTTGCTGATGGAAGATAATAATTTGTCAGTTGATTTCAATAACTCTGAACTTAAAAAAGTAATTAACGTTTTAAATGTTATGAATTTTACGGATGAAGAAAGAGATGCTTATGGAGATCACCTCAAATGAATTAAAATTGAGGCCAATATTTTGAAAAAATATGATCAAAAAGGTAGAAAGGAAGGTAAGGAAGAAATAGTTTTAAGTATGTTAAAGCAAAAGATTGATGAATCTGTAATTAAGTTAATTACTGGTTTTTCTCAAGAAGAGATTAATAAACTTAAAACCAGGCTATAATTTAGTGATTCTTTAGTTTTAATAATTATAAAACTTTATTTTTTGCTATTTCATAATTTATTTATGGAAAGTAGAAGAGTGTGTAGAACATAAAATCGATGGTTTACAACTCATTCAGTAGTTTTAGAATATTATCTACAGAAAGTCCCGTCACAGAAGATATCAAAGAATTATCCAAATTTTGCTTTAGCATATTTATAGCGATTTCAATAT
>JAYUJO010000064.1:0-23312 GCA_043765215.1 Rickettsiales bacterium
ACAAAATATAGAGATAATTATAAATCAAAGAATGAAATCAAGCAGAAAAACACTTGGTATTAGTATCAACGAGTTAGCTCAGTTTATTGGAGTATCTAGCGATAAAATCAATAAATATGAACAGGTTTGAAATTAAATATTGATTTGTAAGTAAATGACAGTAAGAGATGAGTAAGAAACAACAGAGATTATATTGGGCGATATCAAGGCCGCTTAGATATTTGGGACTGACTCTTGATGAATGGGCAGTTACTTTAATTGGTATTATCCCAGGCATAATTTTCATGAATAGTAGCAATATAAAATTGGGTCTGACTTTTTTAGTGTCTGGAGTTTTATTTTGTTGGTTATTTAAAAAATACAAAAAACTCTCTGAGAGTTTTAAACTTAAAGGATATTTGGTAGCTAAGGGATTGATAATGGCACCAAAAAAATATCCATCATTGTTAAAGAAGTTAAGAGTAGGCAGATGAATCATCAGTGGAAGACTGCGTCGTTGCAGGATCTGATCAAATATAATAAGTGGTTATTAGCGAGCTTAATAGTGCTTAGTATTTTGTCATTAATATTGGCTATTGCTGTAGTTAGTAAGGAAGAAAAGTGGGTAATTATTCCAACAAATGATATTAATCAGAAAATGGAGATATCGAATCAACAATTATATCCAAGTTATTTAAAAAATTGGGCGATACATATAGCTAAAGAAATATTCACAACCTCACCAGAGGAGGTATTGAATCATCATGCGCAAATACGAAAAATTAGCAAGACTACTAAGGAGCTGACTAAGTTTTTTGCTGAGCAATTAACGTTTGTGCAGGGTAATAGAGCAAGCTGCGTATTTTTTGCTAAGAATGCGGAGCCTGTAGAAGGGGGAGTGCGCGTTAATGGAACGCTGCATTATTGGTTTTCGGGATCGAGTGAGAAAATAGCTTTAGAGAAGAGTTATATAATTTCATATATGGAAGCATCGCGGGGATTGATATTGCTAAGTAACATTGAGGAGATCAAGGATGTTGGTAAGGATAAATAAGGCAATAAAAATAAATAATGAGATAGAGAATTAAAATGAGAATATTGCAGAAAGCTATAATTATATTTTTTATGTTTGGGCTTATAGGTTGCGCTGGTCGCGATAGACTAAAAGTGCAACAAGATACAGTTGATCTTTCTACAAATATTGAAGATGTAAAGGATGTAACTGAATTAGAAATTAATTTATCGCAATTAACTAAGAATTCTCAAGAAGTACCTATAGCTATAACAAACAGATATTTAGTTGATGAGAATAATGTAATAGAGCTTTCTATTGCAAGAAAAGGTTATACCAGATTTTCGATAGAGAAAGAGCGTATTACTGATGTCTTTATCTATCCACAAGAAGCTGTTCAGGCAAGAATTCATGATCAGGGATACATGATAATAGTACCAGATGCTGAATTCAACACTGGTAGTGACAAGATATATGTAACTATTACGGGTGAGGAAGGTACTACCCAAGATTTATCGTTACATTTTATAGGCAGGGCTCCAATGCCTGTAAGATTTTATAAATTACCAACAGAGCAAAATTTAGAGAAATTAGGAGAATAAAAAATGTTTTATAAGACAGGAATATCAAAGTTAGAATCACCTTTAACTATTACTTTATTTGTTAGTTTGGGGTTATTAATACTTATATGTATGTTTCCAGAAATGGCTTTTGCAGCAGATCTCTCTATGGAGAATCAACTAGACAAAGTAAATCAAGTAGCTAATAACAAGTTCAAAGTAGTTTTAATTTCAGTAGCAGCAATATTTGCAGGAGGAATAGCTTTAATCAAAGGGAGCCTTTCTACAATGGTAACTGTCGTGGCTATTGTATCGATTATTGGCTTAACACTTGAGTGGGTAGGAGCTGGTATGAAATTTGCCCTTTAATAAAGTTTAAATTTAGGATCGATAAATTAGCAAATATAAAATAGAAAATGAGAAACCATGAGTAATTACGACAAGAGGGTTCAGGCATTAGCTTACCTGAATATGCTGAAGGAGAAAATAGGAAAATATATTGAAAAATTCAAGCATAATCCAGCTTTTACTTTTGTTGTAATTGGCTTTGGTTTGATAGTTATCTATTTTATATTTTTTTCTAATTCTAAAAAACCAAAAATCCACCCTTTGCAAGAAGTGAGTGTACCATTTGAAGATCAAAATGACATGATAGGGGTTAAGGAATCTGTAGATCCAAGGGATGTATGGACAGCTAAGATCGAGCAAAGAGTTAAAGATAATAAGGAGGCTTTAGATTTAGAAGCAAGGAACAAGCATATAGAGTCAACAACTGAATTAGAGAAGGTTAAGCAGGAATTATTGATGCTTAAAAATATGATGGATCAGCAAAAGATAGCATTAGAGAGACAACAAATTGAAGAAAATGTGCGTATATCTAGTCAATTATCTAATAATAATCAATATGTAGCAGTTAAGAAGCCTAAGACGCTTGGTATTTTCAATAAAACTTATGGCAATAAAAAACGTAATTTCAAGGATTATGTACCATCAGGTGCATTTGCAAGGGCAGTGCTGACCACTGGTATTATGGCTGGAACTGGGAGTAATGCATCATCTAATCCTGAGCCAGTAAGATTAAGACTGACCGATGCTGGAATATTAAGTATGAATTTAAGAACGGAGCAAATTAAGGAAGCAATATTAATTGGTGACTGTGTTGGTGATTTCTCAAGTGAGAGAGCCAAATGTAGAATACAGACAATTAGTTTAGAAAATAATAGAGGTGAGATTATTGAGAGGCCAGTAAATGGTTGGGTATTTGGTGAAGATGGCCGATATGGGATTAAGGGTAAGATTATTGATAAATCTTCTGATTTGGTTCGACTGGCGATGTTAAATGGGTTGCTGGGTGGCATGTCTAACTTTTTTCAAAATCAGGCGACTAAGTCAACATCTCCAATCTCGTTACTAACTGGCGGGCAAACTACACCAAGTGCAGCTGCATCATTAAAAGGTGGATTGGCTTCTGGTGCTGGAGAGGCATTTAATAAGATTACAGATTTTGTAATGGATAGAATGAATGCAATATCACCGCAAATATCTGTTGAATCGGCAAGAGAAGTGGACGTTGTGTTTCAGCAAGGATTTGATTTAAACGGGATGGATGATGAGGAGCAGCGCGTTAAACACCCTGATGGTAACTTAAGAGGGGATGACTATTATGAGGATCCTGATAAGAAGAAGAATAACTTTACAAAACAAGCTAATAATTTTGCTGAAACCTTACAAAAAATGAATTCTGGAATAAAGCAAGAGGAGACAGAAGATGGTTTTTAAAAACTTAATATTAATAATGTTAATATCGATTGGAATAAGTGGTTGTGCTTTATGGCCATATGAAAAGAGTTTTGATTGTCCTACACCTGATGGAGTTAAATGCAAATCATTATATGAAGTATCAGAAATGGCGGATCAGGGTTTTTTTGGCCCTAATGCTAAAAAAAACATTAATAAAAATGGATTAAAGGCAAGATCAAAAACTAAGCATCAAAAGAGGGGGGATAATTGCCATGTTTGCAGCAAATATTCATCATGATTTTCAGCGGGAGAGACTATCTCCGCATTTTGTTTATGAATCATATGATGAGGCTAGTGGATTATTTTATAACCGTGGCAGTGTTGGTTTTATATTAATTGCTAACCCATTACCTGGTGCTGATTTAATGGCTGAAGGGGAAGTTGCAGATTTCATTGCTAATTCTGAGAATTTGCCTGATGGTTCGACCTTGCAGATTTTAATGCTTGGATCAAGTGATATAAGTTTTTTATTAGATAGATGGAAAGCAGAGCGGGTTGGCGAAGTATTTGTAGAATTAGCAAAGAGACGTTGCGAATACTTAAGTCAAAAAGCAAAAGAGGGATTGATAAAAGATTCTCATTTATTAATTTCAGTAACAATACCTAGTTTAAACACATGTTTATTGTCGATGGAGCGCAGACGTGATGCACTTAAGAACACGTTTAAGAGTATAGGTTTATGGACAGAGGATGTTGATGATAAGTTATTAATTGCGGTTATGCGTAAAATATGGGGTAGAGATGTTGTTGATAGAGAAGTAAACCCTTATGCAATACTTGCAGAACAAATATTACCGAGTGATTTTAGCTTGTATGAAGATGATAATATTGTTCATTTAAAAGATGATCAAGCCTTTATATGTCTTGATGCAGAAGGTAGGCCTGAGCAATGGCAATTACCATTAATGGAGCTATTTTTAGGTAATGAGGCAAGAAGAGGGGAGTATATTGAAACCGATTATTTGATACATTTTGGTGTTCACGTATTGCAAAATCAGACAGTAGAGAGAACATCAGCTATAGCCAAAAGAGAGGCGATTCAAAAGAATATTAAAGCTGGTATGGGTAAGTGGTTTCCTGATTTAATGGAAGAAAATCAGGATATGGGTGATGCTGTTGGTGCTCTTCAGAGTGGGGAGAGAATGGTTCATATACATTCAAATGTTATTTTAAAAGGAAATAAAGACAAGGTAACAAGAGCGGCAAAGAGTTATTCCTCGATGATGCGTCGTAATGGATGGAACTTTATTAATACTAGATATGATCATTTGGCGGTGATGTTGACTTCCATGCCTATGGCTATGGTTGAGGAAGGTAATAGTTATTTCAAGACTAAAATTACGGGTGTTGGAATTGCTATTGCAAATCTTGGCCGCGGTAAAAAAACAGTATCTGGAGAAAGCCGTGCGTTACTACCTATTATTGGTGAATATAAGGGAGATTTAAATGCGCCTGGAATAATTTTGACAGGCAGAAGGGGTCAGATAAAATATTTCTCACAATTTGGTAGTGATTTAACGCCTCATTTATCAGATGGTAATGGCGGCGATTTAGTTAATCCTAATGTGATAGTTTCTGGTATTTCTGGTAGTGGAAAAACGGTGGCAATGCAGGAGATAATGCTGTCGATACTCGGTATTGGTGGTAAGGTATTTGTCTTAGATTATGGTAAAAGCTTTAAGAATTTATGTCAAATATTGGATGGAAATTATATAGAATTTGATCCAACTAACCCTATATCAATTAATCCATTTTCAGAAATACCAATGGGCAATGATAAAAATTCAGTAGAAGCTAGGGCTGATTTTTTAGCAAGTTTTCCGATAATACTTGCAACTATGGTAGCACCAAAACAAGGCACTACTGACTTACAGCAAACAAATTTAGCGCTGGCTCTAAAGAGATGTTGGGACGAAAAAAATATAAGTTTACAAATTGATGATATTGCTAATTGGCTATTAGAGCAAGATAACAACGCGGTAGCAAATGATTTGGGCCGTATGTTATTTAATTATACTAAGGATGGTCCATATGGTGGTTTTTTTTCAGGCAAAGCACAGGTAACACTAAAAGCAGACATAGTAGTTATTGAAACTGATCATTTGCGTAATTATCCAGATTTAATGGCGGTAGTTATGCAAATTATGATGACTCATATTAATAACACGATGGCAAAGGGGAGGACTAATAAGCCTAATTTATTAGTATTTGATGAAATAGCTAAGACACTTAAGAATCCATTAGCATTAAAATTTGTCGAAGAAGTTGTGCGGATTGTTAGAAAATATAAAACATCGGTGATGGTTGCAACTCAGCTCTTAACTGATTTTCAGAAGCTTGGCGTCGATGCTGCTAGTATATTTGAGGGAGCGGCCTTTAAAATCATCTTAAAACAAAATTCTGACACATTAAGCAAAATGCGTAGTTTGCCATTACTAAAAAACTATGTTGAAAGTGAAGAAAGAATGAGAAGGCTGCAATCAGTCGAATCAAAAAAAGGTGAATATAGTGAGTTTACCCTATGGGGTCCTGGAATTAATGGCGATATTTGTCAATTGCGAATTGACCCATATACTCTGCTTTTAATGAGTACTAATCCGACTGATAAGCAATTAATAGCTGATTTTAGAGAAAATGGTTTGAGCTTAGCTGAGGCAATAAATGCTGTTTTGAAGCAGAGGGGTCAATGAAAATAATTTATTATATTATTTTTTTGATGTGCACATTTAATACTGCATATTGCCAAGAAGAGCAATTTAAAGATTATGGTAACAAGGGTCATTTATTTGAAATCTTGGAAGTATCTGTACTTGAAGAGATAATGAGTAAATTAAAGGAAGCAGAAGAAAAGGGAGAAATTCAAAAACTGCAAAAAGAATTTAATGACAGAGTTAAAGCTAAAATATTACGCCCCAATCCAGTACCTGATATTAAGAAGGCGAGTATTAATAGGTTATGGACATATAGCCCTACATTTACTCAAGAAACCGACATTGTTAATCATGAGGGGAGAATAATAGTCAAAGCTGGAACTACGGTTAATGCTTTAGATAAATTCAGTTGGGGTGAGCCGCTTATTTTTATTGATGGTGATGATGATGAGCAGGTTTCATGGGTTATGACAAATCATAAAAGTGGCAAGATTGTTTTAGTTAGTGGATCACCATTAGAGTTACAGAAGAAAATAAATAGACCAGTGTTTTTTGATCAGGGGGGAATTCTTTGTCGTAGATTTAAAATAGAGGCGGTGCCTTGTGTTGTCGAGCAGGAGAAGGGGCAAAAGCATCTAAAAATAAATGAGGTGAAGATATGAAGTGTTTTCATACTAGCTATCATCGTTATTTAATAAGATCGATAATAGCGATTATCTTAAGTAGTTTATGCGTCAGCTCTGCTAGTGCTAGAGTTGGCTGCGTAGGTAAATTTGTAAATCCGATAACTGATGTATGCTGGAAATGTTTATTTCCGATTACGGTTATGGGAATTAAGATAGTAAATGGAGATCCTGACACCCCAGTTCCACGTTTTCCATTATCCCCTCTATGTGCTTGCCCAAGGCCAGGAATTCCAGTGCCAGTGCCTGGAATTCCAATTGGTTTTTGGGAGCCTGTGCGTTTGATTGATGTTACAAAATCACCAATGTGTATGGTGGGTCTTGGTGGTCTTTCTCTTGGAACTGCTTCAATAAAAGGAGTAAAGGAAGATGGTGATGGGGCTTTTTATCATGTCCATTGGTATATATACCCGCCCATTTATTGGTTAGAAATATTGCTTGATATGGCGTGTTTAGAAATGTCTACAGTTGATATTGCTTATATGACTGAATTTGATCCATTATGGGGCGATGATGTTAAGACGGGTATTTTAAATCCTGAGACCATATTATTTGCTAATCCTTTGGCTATTGTATCATGCATGGCGGATTGCGCTATGGCTAGCGTTGGTTTAGCTAATGATTATATGTTTTGGTGTTCTGGGTGCCAGGGGTGTTTATACCCATTTAGTGGCACAACATCTTATCATAATGGAGGTGTTGGTAGCGCTCAATTAATAGCTACAAAATTCATCGCTAAAATGCATCGTCAAATGATGCTATGGGGTTATTACGGAAGCGCTGGATTATGCGGAAAATACCCAATGCCAATTATTAAAAAAAGTCAATATCGTATTCAAATGGTATATCCAATACCATCAACTTGCAAACGTTTAGGACAAACAGAACTATTATGGCAAGCGGGAAAGGAGTTCCCAATTAAGGGTGAGGACTTTACCTTTTTGATTTGGCGTAAGCGTGATTGTTGTTTGTTATAAATAGTATTTAGAGAGTTAATAATGATTAGAATAGATAGAAGAATATTACAGCATATATTGAAAATTATAGTATTTTTAGCCGTGACAGGGTTATTGATAGTATTTGGGATGTATAATATGACATCGCAAGTATTAGCAAATGAATTATCGTCCAATAAAAATTTAGCAAATCAAATGGTATCAAATGGTGCAGCCCAAACGTCGGTAAAACCAGAACCTGGTATGTATATTTTTGTATCATTTAGTATGAAGGATGAGGCTTTGCGTGCTTATTTTAAAGAAGCACAAATATATGGAGCAACTTTAGTTATGCGTGGCTTTGTCGATAAGAGTAGTGATGCAGCTACTATGAATAGATTTGCTGCAACCAAAAACAGAATTGAGAAGGCACGAATCAATGTTCAGATAAATCCAAATTTATTTGAGCAGATTAATGTATTAAAAGTTCCAGTGATAGCAGTTGTTGATGATATGGGTAATATCAAAAAAATCAGTGGTCATATAACTTTGCAAAAAGCATTAGAATATATGGATGTTAAGGGACAAACTCAACAAACTCTGCGAAAGCATCAAGATACGAATCAGGTGGTAATATAATGAAAATTGTCAATCTGCTATTTATTTTATTGATTTTGATTACTTCATCAGTGTTAGCAAATGACATGAAGAGTAATTTTGACAAAAGAAATAAGTATCAGAACTCAGCAGAATTTGGCAGTCCACCTAGTGGTAAATTTTTACAGACAGAGGGAGATGTTTCATCATTACAAGGATTAAATGATAAAAGTTTAACAGATAAGGGCAATGAAGCTTTAAGAAGTCACCCAATAGGTAAAACTCTACAAAATGCAGAAGAAAAAAAAATAGATAGCATGGAGAGATATAAAATTAATCCAGAAAACCCTTATTTAAAGGCATCCATGAAGATTGAGGATGATCCATTACCTAAAGTTAGTGGTAAAGGTATGCCCGTTGGGGAAACTGTTACTACTGTTAAAGTTGAAAAATCATGTACTGAAGGAGTTGATTTTGATGTAGATGTGGGTTTTGAATTAATTGTTGATTGCAGTGAAGTTGATTATTTAGGTCCAAAGCAAAGTGAGCTCAGACAAATAAATTTTCCAGGGGGATTTTTACATAATCACAAAATGAATTGGGGTTATGCAGTTAAATGGAAGAAAGGTAGGTGGGGTTGGCATATTACGCCTTATCAAACATCTGGGGGCGAAGTTCAAAAAGATTCAATTTGGCGTCATAATCCTGCAGCTATTATAGCAGATGCAAGAAGTCATATAGCAAGTGTAATTGCAGTGCCTATTGAACAAGTAGGAGAAAATGTAACATTTCCAGCTGGAGGAAGGGGCATAGGTCAGATCCATACTGGCTACCCAAGGCATAGAGTTGTATGGAATGAATATCAGTTTAGCTACAATTATATTTGGCAGGATAAATTAAAGAAGCTAGTTGAAAATGGAGAATATTGGCAGGTAGTTACTGAAGGGACTGAGAAATTAGCTGATGCTAATGAGTGCGTGGAAACGGGCAGAGTTTGTTTAAAAAGTGGCATAAAAGTATTTTTTGATAAATATGAAATCAGCCGTCCTTGTTGGTATCAGAAAGTAAGTTACCATTGCAGAAGCGAGCCTAAAGATGGTTGCGATCATTTATATAGACAAAATTGCCAATTAAAAGATTCTGATTGTGAATATAAGTTTGGTAATCTTTGCCTAAAGTGGAAAAGAAAATTCATGTGTGGCGGTAAGAAAAAAGAGCTGCATTATCCTGCAGTTAATTCACCAATATTTTGCTTAGGCGGAGATTGCCATACACCTGTTATAAAAGAGGATGATGATTTTGCTAACGTTGCTTATCTTGCTGCTCTTAATGATGCAAAGGATGACTGCATTAAAACACCTAATGGTGCTTGCAAGAATCCAATAACAGTATTTCCAGGGCAAGTTGATGGTTGTAAAAAAATTATTGCTGGGGTTATTAATTGCTGCTCGTCGATGAAGGGATGGGGCAAAGATGTTAATATGTGTCGTTGCAGTGGTGGTGAGAAGGGTCTGGCTATAAAGAGAGAGAAAAAACTATGTCACTCAGTAGGGACTTATTGTCATAAAAAAGACCCTGTGTTTGGTAAATGTTTGGTCAAGAAAACTAATTTTTGTTGTTTTAGTTCAAAATTAGCTCGGATATTTCATGAGCAAGGGAGGATTCAGCTAGGTATTGGCTGGGGCAGTCCGTCATCACCCGATTGTAGACCAATGACATTAGATGAGCTGATAAAATTAGATTTTTCTAAATTTGATATGGAAGAATTATTTGAAGCATTGCTCAGTAAAGGTAGAGGAAATGCTAATAAACCATTTCCACATATAGTTCCAGGAGAAGTGCCAGCAAAGCAAAAAGAGCATATGTCTATGGATGCTAATAAAGATAATAGTCAGGGAATGTAATGAAATTATTAGTGACGTTATTAGCCCCATTAATTTGTATATGCATTTTATATTCACCAAGCGCAATAGCATATAGCCATAAGCAAAAAACATATGAGGTAAATAGAGCTAAGTTGTTGGAGGGTTATAACTGGTATAACGAGAAAAAAATAAAAAATAAAAAAATAGAAAAAGAAGCAGATAAAGAATCAAAAGATGTAAAGCCAGATAAGGATGAAGATTTACCAGAACATGAGAAAAATATTAAGAAACTTCAAGCAAGGCTTAGTAAGGCTCATCGTATGGCCTTAGATAATCCTACTGTAGAGAATTTATTGATAGAGCTTCGCGTTGAAAGAGAAATGATACAGAAGTCAAAAATATATAGTGAGCGCCGAGTTGCTGTTGCATTGATGGATGATCAGTTAAATAACATGAAAAACCATAGCAATATATTACATAGAAAGATTCAAGAGAATGTAGAAAATGAAGAGAATTTTGAAAAGTTAAATGATCTTAGACAAGAATGGGGATTAATTCTGCAGGTACAAGGAGGATGTATGCATTGTCATAATTTTGCGCCAATAGTATTAGATTTTGCTGACAAACATGGTTTTGAAGTTTTGGCTGCTACTGATGATGGTCAGGATTTTGAATCTATAGAGGGGGTTCAGGATAATGGCGAGATGAATATATTTAATCCAAATAGAGAAACGCCAATTTTATACTTAGTTAAAAATGATGGGCGTGAGGTGTTACCGATTTCAAGGGGAATTAATAGTGAGGCACAAATTATTAATAATATCATGACTATTGATAAGCATATAAGGAAGTTATTTTAATGTTAAGAAAAAAAATAATAGTTTTGTTATTAAGTTCAATTATATGCAATCAAGCGATGGCATTTGGCTTAAAAGATGTATATAAGAATTTGCATATTAATAATACTACGCCTGGTAATTATCAGAATGCTGCTGCTGGCTGGTATAGTGGTGGAAGTTCGGTAGTAAGAACAAAAAACACAGCTATTAAGCCATTTTCTATGACGGCCCCACATTTAAAAACTGGTTGTAGTGGTATTGATGCTTTTGCTGGATCATTTTCAATGATATCAGGTCCAGAAATAGTAAATATTGTTGAAAATATTGGTTCTCAAGTTGGGGTATATGCATTTCATTTGGGTATGAAGACATATGCTCCACAAATTGAGACAATAATGAAAGATCTGCGTAATCTTCAAATGGAGCTTAATCAGTTTGGTATAGGTCATTGTAAAGCAACTCAAAGTCTTTTTGCAGCAGCATTACCTCAAAACACGGCAATGTATGAAAAAGTATGCGAAGAAATGGCAGAAGGTGGGGGCAATGATTTAGGAGGTCAGCGCAAGAAATGTAAAGATTATAATAGGCAAAAAGAAGCGGTAAAGGCGGCGCAAGATAAAGATCCTGAAATGTTACTTGATAATTATAATTTATTTGTAAAGGCAGCAAAATCAGTTGGTATACCAACTGATTTGTATTCCTCTTTAATGTCGATGACTGGCACTATTATGGTCAAGGATGGCATAATGATACCATATCCGTCACTAGCATCTGATCCACAAGCTTTAGGTATACAGATTAATGGTGGCTCGGGCGCTAGTATATATAGTTGTGATAGTACAAGCACATGTCTGAGTATAACTGTCGATAATAATGTTACAATTAGTCATAAGGATTCTTATGCGGGCAAAGCTAAAGCTAGGCTTGATGCATTAATGATGAAGATGCATGAGCAAAAAGATGAATTTGATGCAACAGAGCAAGGTTTTTTAAGCTCACTGGGTAATAGTTTTCCTATATTTGATCATATAACTTTAGAGGTAGTATCTGGTATTACCATATTAGATTCCTCAAGTCAGGTGATTGCTAAATCTATATTATTATCACATTTAACTAGTGTTATTAATGATATTAAAAAGGGTATAGCCACGCTTAAGCAGAAGCAAATTAATGATAGATATTTAGTTGAGTATGAGAATTCATTAAATAAGTTATTAAAATTTGCCAATAGCGAGTGGAGCAAGGTAATGACGGAATCTGATAGGATTAATGACCGAGCGGAAAAAATAGAAAAACATTTAATATCTAGAGAACGAGGTTAAATAAATAAAAATGGAATATCCGATATATACCTATGGCGGTGGTGATTTATTATTTAGCATATTAAATGCAGTTGCCATGATTTTTAAATCTGATAATACATATTTAACACCCGTAGGTTCGACAGCTATGGTGCTTGGCGGTATATATATTGGTACTAAGGCAGTTTTTAAGGCAGATATTAGTCTTATAGGTAAGTGGTTGATTCCATCACTTATTGTATTTTTGCTCTTGTTCTCACCAAAAAGTACGGTATGGATTAAAGATGAAGTTGCGGAAAACTCTCCTGTAAAAATAGATAATATTCCCATTGGAATTTCATTCTTTACATCATTAGCTTCTACTATAGCACATCATTTATCTAAATTAATAGAAGAAACTATGTTGCCAGGGGGGCTGCATAGCGGTGCAGGAAATGGGATATTATATGGTGCAAAGGCTGTAGCGAAATTACGTGATGCGCAGATAGAAGATCCAGTATTGCTGCGTAATGTAAAGGAATATATGCGTCAATGCTATATGAAACCTTATGTGATTGGCAATTTTGGTGGTCTTAAATCAGAGGCGATAAAGTCTGATAATATAATGGGTTTTTTATTAGCGCACCCTGTTAAATGTTTTGGTATTAAATTTACTGAAGAAAATGGTGCATTTGGTAAATTTATGACGTGCACGGATGCTGGTATAAAGCTATCAACAGAAATAGATCAAATTAGTAAATCACCATCATTAATTGGTAAATTAGGAGCAGCTATTGGAATATCTGGAGATAATAAGGATTTAATCAATGCGCGCATACAGGCGATGACTAGCAATACGCTTTCATATTTAGAGCAAGGTCAAACTGAGATGCATGAGTGGATGAAACAGGCGATGGTGCTGAATGCCAATAGAGAAGCTTATGATGATTGGCGTGAGAAGGTGGGTCATGCTCGAGTATTTCCTGAATTAGTAAAAATGCAGGCTACGCGTGGTATGTTCCAGCAGGCATTTGGCTCTATTGTTGGTGGAGAGATGGCAGAAAGTATGATACCTGTATCAGCACAACCTGTGATGCTGGCTTTAGTAGTGATGTGTTTTGTAATTATATTACCTTTTGCTGTGCTGCCTGGTGGCTGGCAATATATTGTAACTGGGTCAAAGTTAATGATATGGGTATGTAGTTGGCCAGTATTCTATACGGTTATTAATGCTATTGCTATGATACAGATTAAGAGTGCTGTAGGTAGTTGGGGTGATGGTGGGCTTAGTTTAATTGGCCAAGGAGGTTTTTCTGAAATATTGCTTATGAAATATTCTGCTGTGCAGTCATTAATAACAGCGGTACCATTAATTAGTTTTGCTGTTGTGTTTGGTAGTCCGTACGCATTATCTAGCTTAGCTGGTGGAATTGCAAATATTAGTAGTTCAGGTGCAATTGGGGCTAATATAGCAGATAATAATTTAAGTATGGGTCAAACATCGATTGGTAATACTACTAAAAATCAACATAATGAAGCCCCTACTTTATTATTTGGTGGTGGCGTTATAGATGATGGTGCTATGCGTGTGCAATCAGATAATGGAGGAGGGCAGATTATAACTGAGCATCAGGATCAGCTTGGTGTTAATTATAACATAACTGATTCATTAACCAGTCAAACAGGTATTAGTTTATCTAATGCTAAATCCGCAATGTCTAGTATATCTAATAGGGAGAGTGAGCAAAATAGCATAGTGGATTCGCAAAGTATTGATGTAGCAAGAAGTGTAGCATATGGTACTTCTAAAGCCAGTAATTTAACAATGAGTGATCAGCAAGCTTTAAGAAATGGTTTTGGTATTGATAGTTCAGGAAGTAAATCAGAGAGCGTCGTTGATGGCAAGTCCACAGGAACTAGTAGTAATTTAGGAGCAAATATACCAGGTGCTGTCACTGCACTGACTGGTTTAAGTGGAGGAACAAGTAGTAATGCTTCTAATAGTCATGAAGTTCGCTCAGATATGAGTTTGCAAGAAAGGCAGGCATTTAACACGGCCTTAGATAAGGTAAAATCTGCAGCAAAAACTGATAGTTTAACTACAAATGATAATAAGGATATGCGTGTTAATAAGTCATTTGCGGCTAATTTAAGTAAACAAGAGCAAATAGCTAGTGAGAAAGCCAAAACGCAGCAAGATATAGATACATATTCAAGACAATTATCATATATTGAGTCAAATTCTGGCAGTATAAATCGCAATGCTAATAATCAAGTGATGCAAAGAGTTATGGCGAATCATCCAGAAATTAGAAGCAAGGAACAAGCATCAAGATGGATGCAAAATAACCGAGCTGAGACAGATGAAATTGCTAAGAATTTAGTTAGTAGTTATAACGTACTTGATAATTCAGAAGCTAGTGGAAGAATACGTAATATTATTACTAATGCACCATCTGAAAATATGCAGATTGCTACTGTAGATGATATTAAAACTCAGCATGCAGTAAATGAGGCAAATGTTAAGGAGTTTGCGGCCAAGAAACGTGCAACATATGTTGAAAATACAGTAAAAAACAAAGATAATATCATTGTGGGAAGTAGCAATTTAGGGCATAATAATAATGCAGATAATATTCTTAATAACAACCTAGGTTCTGAGGATCAGCAAAAAATGAATGCATTGGATAAAGGAAACAAAAAGTATAAGGAAATAAACGATGAAATCAAAGAAAAGAAAGATGAAACATATGATTCGACGGTTATTAGAGTTATAGAAAATATAGGTAATAATAGTACTAAGTTTATCAATAATATTAGTGGCGATAATAAAGAAAAAAAGGATAAAAAATGAGTGAGCAAATAATAGAACAAAGTGAGACATTAAGCTTTTTTGCTAAATATAAAAAACGAATATTGATGACGCTCAGCATTAGTTTAGTTCCAGCTATAATATTTATGTGCTCTATAATTGGTATATCAATATATTTATTTGCTAACAACGAAAGTAATTGGCATCCATATAGAAGCTATATTGAAAAAGGCTATAGTGCTGGATTAACAGATGGTAATAAAGATAAAAACATCATTCAGAATGATTTTGATTATCTTGAGAGAACTCCTTGGTATACATATAAACAAAACACGAAATGGTTAAAGGAACAAGCTATCATAGAAAAAGAAAAACATCTAGAGCAATTTCCTGAACATTCAAGAGGTGCAGAGCGTGCTGAAATGAGAGCAAATAATATTAAGCTTCCTTCGGAATCACAATTTAATAGGAGATTTACCAATGGAGTAGATTTTTACGTTCATCATATAAAACAAATAGTAAAACGTGAAGCATACGATACTGAAGAAGCCTATCTTGAGGCCTTAAGAGATGTAGCTTGGAAAGTTGGCTATGAATATGGTTATGCTAAGGGTTTATTGTTTAGTAAAGGGTTAGTGCCTAAATTAACATAATTATTAGCGCACAAATATAGATAAACTTTGGTAAAAACCTATTTTTATCCTGATTTTGAGTTTACGCAACAGGTACTTGCGTAATTACCTATCGGTCAATAAGCTGTTGACCTAATTAAAATGAGAAGAAAATGACTACAGAATTAGATAACAACTATTTAGAATTATTGCAGAATTTAAAGCGTGAGATATCACGCGCGCGCGTTCGCGCTCATTTATCTGTTAATAAGGAAATGATCACGCTTTATTGGAATATAGGTAATCAAATTTTACTAAGACAAAGGCAAGATGGCTGGGGCTCTAAAGTTATTGATAATATTTCAAAAGATTTAAGATTAGAGTTCCCTGAAATGAAGGGTTTGAGTGCTAGAAATCTAGTATATATGCAGACTTTTGCAAAAAATTATCCTGATCTTGAATTTACGCAGCAAGCTGCTGCGCAAATACCGTGGTTTCACAATTGCGTTATAATGGATAGTCTAGATAGCTTCGAACAAAGAATTTGGTACATCAATAAAACTATAGAAAACGGATGATCGCGTAATGTACTATCAATGCAAATTAAGAGTAATTTATATGCAAGAGACGGCAAGAGTATAAATAATTTCCAAAATACATTGCCGTCATCCCAATCAGATCTAGCTGCAAGTATAATTAAGGATCCATATAATTTAGAGTTTTTGGATATTTCAGGAAAGTTATATGAGCGTGAGTTGGAAGAAAAATTAATCGACCATATCAGGAAGTTTTTATTGGAATTAGGGCAGGGCTTTGCTTTTATTGGCAACCAATATCACTTAGAGCTTGCGGGCGAAGATTATTATTTGGATTTATTGTTTTACCATGTAAAGCTTAAATGTTACGTAGTTATTGAGCTAAAAACTGGTAAGTTTAAGCCAGAATATGCTGGTAAACTAAATTTCTACCTTAACTTAATGGATAAACGCGTTAAAGATGAATCTGATAATCCGACTATCGGGCTGCTTTTATGTGAGGATAAGAATAATATTACGGTAGAATATGCAATTGAAGGAATTAATAAACCGATGGGCGTCTCTCAATTTAAACTAATTGAAAAACTGCCAGATAAGTTGAAACAATATCTACCAACAGCCAAAGAGCTTAGCAAATTAACAAATCTATAAATATTATAAAACTCCCATGAAACAAGTAAGTAATTCTGACTTCACTCGAGGCGCGCAGCTTTGGGCCCATAATATACGGATGATTTTGCAGGGATTGCGGAATGTTTGTGTGTTTGGTTTGTTTTTTACTTGTAGTGTACTGATTATTCGTGTTTGCCAATATATGACATTAAAGGCATTTTACTATTTTGCAATTGAGCGCTATGTTCAAGCTAAGCTCGTTATTGGTTCTTTTTATTATGGTAAGCATCAAATAGGAATTACCTTTTACTCGCTAAGTAATAAACATTTAGTTCATAGAGGAGCTACAGAATTCATTCATAAATTCTGGAACGTAACAGAATATGGCGCTGTTTCTAATAGATTTTTAGCTTGGTGCTTTAATGATGCTTTACTTGAATTAGTGTGGGCTTTTGTTTTGGGTAGTGTTGGAGGTTTATTATTCTTTATATACCGAGGCAGAAACATGCTAGGTAATAAGAAAATTAGAGGTGGTGATTTAGTTACAGTATCTGATCTTAGGGCAATACTTAAAAAAGATCGTAATGCTTCTAAAATAGAAATAAGCGGATTACCGCTGGTAAAAAATACAGAGACTCACCATATATTACTTACTGGAACTACGGGATCTGGTAAAACAAATATGCTTAATGAGCTATTGCCACAAATCAAAATGCAAAGGCAAAGAGCGATTATATTTGATGTAACGGGAAGTTTTGTTGATCGATTCTTTAATCCTGAAACTGACATTATACTTAATCCTTTAGAAGAAAACTCTGCGAGTTGGTTGCCATGGAATGATTGCGCTACTGATGAGGAATTTAATAATTTAGCTTCAGCCTTTGTCGATGGTGGTTCTTTGACATCTGATAAATATTGGGAAGAAGCGGCGCAAAAAGTATTAGCTGAGGCTTTAAAAAAAGAAAAAAATTCGCGAAGTATTGAGGCTTTGTTAGATATTATTGGTAAAGCGCCATTAACTCAATTCTGTGATTATTTTAAAGATACATTTGCAGCAGCATTTGTATCAAGAGAGGCGGAGAAGGGAACTGCTTCAGTAAGATCAACATTACTAAATAAAGTAGAAAGATTGAAGTACCTAAAAGATGGCGGTGACTTCTCAATTAAGAACTGGGTAAATAAGGGGAGTGGCTGGTTATTTATTACAGCAAAACCAAACCAGTTAGATAGCTTAAGGCCATTAATATCAGCATGGATAGATATAGCAATAAAAGGTATGCTTGAGAGGCCGCATTTAGATGAAAATGAGAAGATGTGGTTCATATTAGATGAGTTACCAGCGCTACAAAAAATTCCAGCATTAAAAATAGGTTTGGCCCAAGGTCGTAAATATGGAGCCTGTATAGTGGCTGGTATACAGAATATATCGCAGCTTGAGGAAATCTATGGGCAAGCTGGGTCTATTAGTTTGCTAGATATGTTTAATACAAGATTCTACTTTGCAGTTAGTGACAATCAAATAGCTGAATATTCTTCTAAATCATTAGGATCAGTTGAATCGGATGAGGTCAAAGAGAGTTTATCTTATGGTTCTAATACTATGAGGGACGGCGTTAATATAAATTCAGTAAATACGACTAAACAATTAATAATGCCAAACCAGGTCAAGGATCTAAAGCCACGAACATGTTATGTAAAGCTTCCTCAAGGATATCCAATTACATTACTACATGTGAAATTACAGGTACAAAGCAAGTCAATGCTAAACATGTATAAAGCATGGCGTTGGTGTTCCAATAAATCAACAGATGTAAGATAGGGGATAATGATGTTTTTTATAAATTTCTTAGTCAAAGAGTCTTAAAAAATATTGATTAATGATTAAACTCTGCCAATCATTTTATCAATAGAAACATTAAAATAATTTGCTAGAGCTAGAGTAATGGGAGTACCCAATTTTTTTTGTTTAGAATCTGGTTTAATAAATTCTGATATAGAAATAATACTAAAGCCAATTTCTACACCCAGTTTTATAGGCTTAATTGATTTAGATAGAAGTTGTTCATTAATATATTGTCTTAAATGTGACATTAAATAATCTTCAGATAATCCTTTTTTTATTTCTAATGTCTCATCTACAAATTGTTTCCTATTAAGTATTTGATCTATTTGAGAATTAAATGCATCAGCAATTTTAGTAATTGTATATATTTCAGGAGAGGGCCTTTCCTCATTAATTAAGCTACAGACTCTGCGATATGGTATATTACTTAGCTGTGAAAAATCTTTTTTAGTGAGTTTATGCTTTTTGAGTTTTCTAAGTAAGAAATATTGAATATCTTTTGATATCATAAAATTTAGTAATTGCGCACTTTTTAATTGTATATAGTTACTTTTGGTATATACTAAAATCAGTCTTCTGAAATTATTAGAGGATTGATTTAACAGGAGATAACTGACAGATAATCATGAAATAATAATGTTAGTTATCTCCCCATATCAAACTAATTCTAAATAGAATGAGAATGATAAACATGATATTAGCATAGTAATCATTTTACTACAACTATAGTATTTGTTTTCTTATTTTCATTTTATATTGGAATTATAAAATAGGAGCAAATAAAATGGATAAAAATATTGAAAACTATCTCATAGAAATAGAAAAAATAGTAGGAGAAAGAATATTATATTTAAGAATTAAATTTAAAATAAGTCGAAGAGAATTGGCTGCGACAATTAATGTATCAGAACAGCAACTAGCAAAATATGAAAAAAATATAAATCGTATATCAATAGGGAGGCTGAGTTTAATTGCAAATAAATTCAAAAAAGACATAAATTATTTTATAAGTTAAAAAACATACATTAGATTATTTTAAGATAAAATATTGTGGATTTGTTGGTAAATTTAAAAACTTATTTATTTATTAGTTTTATTTGCAAATTAGTATCTATGCCTAAATATTACAGCATTATAAGTTATATTAAAAAATTAGGTGACATATTTTTTATCTATTACATTCTTATTATTTAATTTATTTTTATATAAATGCATCCAATGTTTAGCTGGAAAACCATAAATAAAGATCTATTTTTGACATATTAAAAAAGTTTTGAAATATATACAAAATATTTATAGTATTTTAAAAAGACGAGTAAATAGATAGTACTTTATTTAAATTATATTAATATATACAAAAGATTAAATATAACTTGTTCTTAATAATTAATATATATTTTCATTAATAATTTCATTAAATAACAATATTTATTTCTAAATTTAAACTTTAGGTTTGCATAATGGGAAGAAATGTGGTATATTTATTGTACGTATTTCAAAAATATTAAGTTAAATAAATATAGCAATTATAAAAGGGTAAAAAAATGTCACGAAAAAATACGGATGTAGATAAAATTAATCAGCATTTAGGCAATCAAGTTAAACTCTTAAGATTAGCAAATGGCTATTCGCGTCAACAATTATGTGATATGATAGGTGTATCTAATCAACAATTGGCCAAATATGAAACAGGTTTTAATAGGCTGTCAGTTGGAAGATTAGTATTAATTGCCAAAGCCTTATCAGTAAATTTATCATATTTCTATCAAGAAATAGATAAATTAAATCCTGATCCAATAGTTACACAACATCAGCGTATGTGTATTGAAGTTGCGCGTAATTTTATGCAAATAGAAAAGTCTGAGCATAAGACTGCAGTTAATGATTTAATTAAAACTTTAAGTAAAGCAGCTTAATAGAAAATTAGTTTTATCCATTCTTTTGTACACAATTATTATAAAAAGGATAAAACTTAAAAGATATTAGAGCTTTTAAAGTGTATTTAACCTTAAATCTAATAATATATTGTATTAAATAATATAACTATAGATTTGCAATGATAATTACTATGCTTTACAATTACTGATAATAAGTTTGTGAAACAAAATAATTAAAATAATTAAATTTAGTGTATCAATTATTATATTATAATGGGTTAAATTATGACGGCCTTAAAAAACAATTTAATAAAGTAATATCTTATTTAGCGATTGGTGATTTTAAATCAGCTGATGTAAAAAAGTTAAAACCTAGTAATTATTATAGAGCTAGGCTGGATATTAGAAATAGGTTGCTATTTAAGATTCTCAGTTATAAAGAACAGCAATATCTTCTAATATTAGAAGTTATTAGAAATCATGATTATGCTAAATCAAAATTTTTACAAGGCTTTAAAATAATAGAACAAGAAATATTATCTGATTCAATAGAACTTAATTTAATAGAAGAGGAGTGTGTTGATTCTCTGGATGTTATATCTAAAGATCATCCTGTATATTTACTAAATAAATTTATTATCTTTGATGAGCAGCAAGAAAATATTTTAAATTGTAATCTACCTATTATTCTTATTGGTTCTGCAGGAAGCGGCAAGACTTCTGTAAGCTTAGCAAAATTAAGGCAAATGGAAGGAAAAATACTATATATTAGTTTATCCAATTATCTTGTTTCTAATGCGCAAAAGTCATATTTTGCTTATAATTATCAAAATGAACATCAAGATATTAGTTTTTTATCTTTTCAAGAATTTATTGAAACAATAGAAATCCCTACGCAGAGGCCAGTTACTGAGCAGATATTTCTAAAGTGGTATTTAAAGCAAAATATACCAAAGCATTACGGTATTAGAGATGGGAGAGAATTATTTGAAGAATTTGCTGGAGTAATAACTGGTTCTACATTAAATGAACTTTATCTTAGTGAAGAAAATTATCAAAATTTAGGTATCAAACAATCAATATTTTCTCCAGATCAAAGACGAAATATTTATGATTTATTTAAGAGATATATTCAATTTTTAAAAGAAGAAAATTACTATGATAATAATATAATATCCTCTAAGTATAGCCAATTAGTTGATTGTTATTATGATGCAATAATGGTAGATGAGGTACAAGATTTTACTAATAGTCAGCTATTTTTAATACTAAAAACTTTAAAAGATCAAGGTCAATTTTTACTATGTGGTGATGCTAATCAAATAATACACCCTAATTTTTTTTCTTGGTCAAAATTAAAATCTTTTTTCTATAAAGATAATGATATCGTCAACGATAAGATTACCAGAATTCTGACTACCAATTATCGTAATAGTCCAGAAATAACTGAATTAGCAAACCGAGTATTAAAGTTTAAAAACTATTATTTTGGTTCAATTGATAAGGAAAGTCATTATTTAATTGAAAGTAATTCAAGTAAACAGGGAAATGTTAGTTGTCTTTCTGACAAAGCAGAATTTATAAAAGAAATCAATACAAAAACTGCTAAATCCACAAATTATGCTATCTTAGTATTACACGAACATCATAAAGAGAAAGCCCGCCTTATATTTAATTCACCTTTAATATTTACTGTACAGGAAGCTAAAGGCTTAGAATATGATAATATTATAATCTATAATTTTGTCTCTGAAGAGAAAAACTATACTGAGATTAGTAAAGATGCAGATAGTTCTTTTTTAAAAGATGATTTTAAATACGGACGAGTAAAAGATAAAGCAGATAAATCTCTTGAAATATATAAATTTTATATGAATGCTTTATATATAGCAATTACTAGATCAATTTTAAATGTTTATATTATAGAATCAAACCCAGCTCATAAGTTTTTAAGATTATTAGAAATTAATGAGATTCAGAACGTTTTTATTGAAGAAAGCAAGTCTAGTAGAGAAGAGTGGCAAAAAGAAGCTAAGAGACTTCTGGAGCAAGGTAAAAAAGAGCAAGCAAAAGCAATAGAAGATAATATACTACAACGAAAAACTATCACATGGCAGCCCATTGATATAAATGAATTTAATAATTTACAAGAGAGAGTAATACATACTAAAACTGCTAATAAAAAAGAGGCAATAAAATTATTAAATTACGCACTTATTTTTTCTGATCATTATTTAATAACACAATTACAATTAATTGGTCTTAAAGCCTCTTTGAATATAATAAAATGTATTCCATTAATGCTCGAAGAGTATTTTAATGATTATTTATATCAAAATACCTCTAAGTTATTAAATAAAATAGATCTCTTTGGCATAGAATTTAGGAATGAGTTTAATCTAACGCCATTAATGGCAGCAGCATATGTTGGTAAAAAACATTATGTGGATTTATTAATATCTTTAGGTGCATCAATAAATGAAGTTGATAATAATCAACGAAATGCTTTTATGATAGCTTTGTCTAGAGCTGTAGATGATACTAAATATTGCAATAATATGTTTACAGAGATTTATCACAATCTGAAGCCTAATGCAATAATTCTGAAGATCAACAATAAGTTAGTTAAAATTGAATTTTATAAAACTGAATATTTATTTTTATATATTATGATATTAAAAATAAGAAATATAAAAAATGTTCAAATTACTAAAAATGAAAAAACACAAATAGTTTTTAAAGCGGCTAGTATCAATATTTTTCTTAAATATTTCCCTGAAGAAATTGTGCCTAAATATCGTAAGAAACAGGAATATATAA
>JAYUJO010000065.1:0-6924 GCA_043765215.1 Rickettsiales bacterium
TACTTTATTACCTTCTTCCTTAAATCTATACTATATGCTTGCATTTTTAACTCTTTACTATCACTCTTTCTACGCTATCTCAAGTTAATTTACTATATATATATTTGTTATATTTAGATTAAAAAAAATCAGGCATTGGATAATTCCAAACCTGATTTTATTATTAATATAGATAAATTTGATTATTTTAAATAATTATTCATTACCTTGAGGAATTGCACCAACATCAGGTAAATTATTTTCTAGAAAGTTAGCTAATCCTGCAATATTAATCTCAACATCTTCATTTTGCACTATAAAAGGTTCGATAAAAGCTAGTAAATCAAATTTTTCTTTATCATAACCGTTTATATGTACTTCTAATAATTTATGAATTAAATCAATTGTATCTTTATCTAAATAATCATTTATTTTATTAGCTTCGTCATCATCAATATTATCTTCGATTTTAGCATTTTTTAAAAGATTACCAAGATTAAGTTCACCTACTCCTGCCTTAAAATTTTTAAAACATTTATATAAAGGATCATTTATTCGATCAGCCTCTGAAGCATGTATTAAATCATTAATTCGTGCTAAAGCTGTATCAGTATTTATGTGCTTGATTAAAAGATTAGTAAAACCTTGCTTATTCTTAACTTCTTCTCCAAATATTTTTACTAATTCAATAAAAATTGCTTCAATATGTTCTTTTTCTTCTTCGGTTTTGTTTTTAATTAACTCCTCATAAATAGATTTTTTTTCTTGATCATCATCAGCAGGATCTTTATCAGCAGGATCCTCATCATTTTGTTTTCTAATTTTTTGCTCTTCAATAAGTTGAATTAATTGTTCCTCAAGAGTTTTTATTTCTAACTTACATTTTTTATAACTTTCTAAAATAGTTTTAAGATCTTTGTTTTTAAACGCATTAACTTTTTGTTTATATTCATCTATGTTTTTTAATAGCTTGTTACATTTATCATTTAGACCTTTAACATTAATTCTTTGAACCATTGAGGATAATTTTTCATCTAAAAACTTAATTAAATTTTTGGCAACATTATCTTGTATTATGAAGTTAAAAGAATCTATTTGAGAATTATATAAGTTAGAATCAAATTGTATATTATCATATGTTGCGCTCAACATTTTATCTATTTTAGTTTTAAGCTCAACTTTACCTTTAAAAGATTCATCAATAATTTTTTTAAGCTCTGTAGATTTATAAATCCATGAAGAATTATCTAAATTTGGATCAATTCTTACAATTTTTTCAGTAACCTTATTTAAAAAGTTAAGAAACTTATCCATAATTTCTTCATTATTGATTGGTATTGCAACAGCTTGCAAACCTGGTAATGGTGGCGGCAATCCTGGGCCTCCTGGTAAACCTCCTGGCGGTGGAGGGGGCAACCCACCTACTACCTTCTTTATAGCGCATGCATCATTTAATTCTGTTAAAACATCTTCTGTAAAATACTCTTTTATAAATTCTAATATTCTCTTTTCCATGTTTTCAATATATTTATTAAAAACATTTGAATTAACTGAAAGTAATTTAGGAAATATATCGCCAATTTGAGCTAAAAAATTGATGATATGATCATTATCACCAGTTAATTTATACTGTAGTTTTATTAGTTTCTGAGTTTCATCAAGTAATTTATTCAATTGTTTGCCATAATCGTTATTATCTAAATTGATAGATTTTACAAATCCATTCAAAGTTGTAACTGCAATATTAGATTCGATTTTTGCAACATCTATCGGATCATTATTATTTTCAACATCCTGATTAATGGTTTTAATAATCTCTCGCACAATTCCATCAGCTAATATTGATTTAGAACCTAAAACTTTATCTAATCCTTCTATTGAAGCTTTATTAGTTACAAAGTTATTTATGCTTTTTTCTAATTCAGAAGTATCTATATTTAACTCATTTTGAAATGCCTTAAAACTCTCATTTAGCATAAATTCTTCATCAATATCATTGGTTTTATTAGAAAGATATGAGAATTTTAAGATATTTATCAAATATGAGAAACTTTGTACCTTAGTATATTTTAAAAAATCAACATTTTGCATAGCCTTTTGCAAACTCTCAGCACGATCTTCAGCATTCAATTTTAATAACCCCGTAAAATTAACACTTAGTTTTACCTCATCATAACTAGGTGACTCAGAAAAATCTTTTCTTAGTTGTTCAAATTTATCTTCTATTTGTTTTATTTCATTAATAGCTTCTGATAAATTGATTTCTGGAAGATCAATTAAAGGCTTTTGATCTAGAGATTCTATAGCACCTTTTAATTTTTTAATTATTGTTAAATATAAAGATTTATTTTCTTCGGAAATCTCAACACTTTTGTAATTATTAGTAATTAAATTCAAAAATTCAATTACTAAAGATTTTTTTTGAATTAAACTTTCATATTTTAATCGCAATGCATAATAAATATCGTCCTCATCTTTTCTATTAAGTCCAACAATATGTTTGCCAAGATTCTTTAAAGCTTCTTGCATAGCATCTTTTTTTTCCTTATTAGTACCAACTTCAAAAAGATTTACAAATCTAACATTTGTTCCAATATATTTATCTAAGCTATCATTTATACCTGATTCCCTACATTTAACAAAATTTTCTGAAAAACCTTCTAATTCATCAAATATATTTTGCATTAATTTATCGATATACTTAATTAATTGATGATCAGGAAATGCTTCATTTAACTCATCCTCTTCTAATATTAATTGCTCATCTAATAAATTTTTAATATTTTCATAATCATTTTGTTTAAGCTCTTGTAATAAGTTGAGTTTTGTTCCTAATTTATCTTTGTTAACTTTTGATAACAAATCGTTTAAATCTTCTTCAATATTCCATTTTTTTGCTAATTGGCGAAAAATATCCACATATTCTCCAGCTTCCAAATTAGAAATGATTTTTATTAATTGTTCGTTTTTATTAGCTAACATCTTTACAAAATTAACTTCTCCACCAAATTCTTCTAATATTATCTTAACTAATTCTGCATTTTTTTTATCAATAGAATCTACTAATTCTTTACTTTTAAGTTGCTCAAATTCTACTTTTAAATCATCATTTTCACTTAAATCTGAAATCAATAATTCAGCAATGACTTTTTCATATTTACTTTTAATTTCTTTAATAACATCATCAAAAAATTCATTATATTCATTTGTTAAACTATAAGCTGTATCATCTTTTAATTTGCCTCTAAAATAATAATCATTAAATTTATTAAGGATTAACTCTTTAAATTTTTCTTTTCCTAAATCACGAATTTCTTTTATAGTTTGCTTGTAATCTTGAATATTAAAAATATCTTTAACTAATCTAGCAAAATCTGTTGCATTATAATCATCAAGTATTAAAATATTATTTTCACAATCAACAAAAAGTTGATAAATTTTTGGGTAGATATTATCGCCCTCTATTTGCTCTAAAGAATCGTATAAATCATCTAATTTGCCTGTTAATAATTCAATTCTCTCTTCAGACATGTCAATTGCTTTTTGTGTAGCCTTATTCCCATGTTCTTTAACTTTTTCCTTGTACGATTTTTTTATTTCTTCTATATATAATTTAAATTCATCTCTAAGTTCTGGCTTTTGTTCAAATAAATATTGTAAATTCAAATTTTCAATTACATTTTTAACTTGATAAGCTAAAGAATGGATATTAGATTTAAATGAGTCTAAATTTGGTTTAATTGCTTTATCATTTAAAAAATATACTAAATCATATTGAATTAATAATTCTTCTAATTTTTGATATTTAGTATTATTATCCCCTTCAACAATTTCTTCCTCACCAATAGCTTGTAAACTTGCTTTAAAAGTATTAACATTCATAGCTTCTATTAAATCAACAGTTTCTTGAGCTTTGATAACTTGTAATTTCTCAAGTACTTTCGCTGCTTTTATTTCTTTGATTTTTTTAGTAACAAAAGCTGTAAAAACTCCTTCTTCTGATGCATAATATGAATTTATAACATCCATTCCCGTTTTTTCGAAAATATTTAATATGGCTGCTTCAACAATTTCTTCAGAGCGTACTGTGTTATCCTTCTTGTTCGAATTTTCATTAGCTGATTTAATTGCAGCTATTAATTGCAGAACTGATACTCCGCCATTTTTGATTGATTGTTGAAATTTTAATATTGCAGCATTAGTAATTTCTATTGGTTTATTCTGGTTCATTCCAAAAATAAGTGGTGGTGGTGGCGGTGGACCTCCAAAAGCAGGTGGTGGTGGTGGCGGACCACCACCACCTGCTGGAACTATTGGGATAAAATTTTGTTGCGAAATAAGTTCATTAAGTAAGCCAAATTCAGACGCGCTTAATGTAAGGTTAAACTTTTTAATTACGCATTTATTATCTACCGAAAAATCAAATTCATTTGCAATATTTAAATCAAGAATCTGTTCTACATTTTTACTAAGATTTAAGCTTGTTTTTAATTTTTGTAATTCTTTATTTGATTTTAACTTATTTTGCTTAACATTACTTAATTTTTGCACAGTCATAGCTATGTTAAATTTAAGTTTTTGGGCTTGTAATGCTACATCATCATTATCAGTTTTATTTAATATATTAATAGCTTCATCTATAGAGTCAACACCATCTAGTAAACCTTGTTCTCTATGATCAACTATAGTTTCCAAACTTTGCTTGTCTAAATCACTTAATTCCTTCTTTATTTTATCTTGCAAATCTCCATCATTAAATAATCTATATTCAAGTATATCTTCTGTAACGCCCTGAATGCCGTTAAATAACTCACCTATATCTGTAACAGTATTATTGTTGGCATTGATTCTAGTTAAACTTGAATTAAATTCATTAATTAATTTTGAAACACTTAATTTTAATTGATTAATCTCAAAAATTTTATTTATTATTTCTTCTTCTAAACTTTTATCTGATGTAATTAATATATAAAGTTCTTGATTTAAATCTTTTAAGTCTTGTTGAGCTTTAATAATTTTTTCAGAATTTTTTTGTACACTCTCTTTTAATTCAGTCGTTTTTTTTATAATATTTTTTAACTCTTCTTCTTTATCAACAAATTTTAAATGATTATTGGCACTTTTGTTAGCCTCTTCGACACGTTGAAATTCCATTCTGTTATCTTCTTTAAGAGCGCTATTTTTATCATTTATTTCTTGTGTAATGTTTTTAAGTTTGTCCTGGAATTGCTCAATAATGACCCCAATTGCGTCATCTGCACCACCTTCCTGCTCTTCAAATATTATTTTTTCATCAGATGCAAAAAAACCATTTAATTGTTTAATTTCAGAAAGTTGTTTATTAGCAAGTTTAGTATGTATTGCCAAAAGAATAAGATAAGCCATAGGATTATCCACATGTTTAGCGCAAACTTTTTCTAAATTATGATAATCTTCTCCTGTTTTTTTTAATACTATAATAGCATCTTCTAAATTTACTTGCGTATTTTGACCAATATTAATTTTTTCCAAATTCCGAGTACATATTGCTATGGTTTGAGCTTTCTTCGTTAAAGCTTCAATTTTTTCATCAATAGCTTTTATTTGTTGATCATTCCCATCTGCATCTTCATTTGCATCTGCATCTTCATTTTCATTTGCATCTTCATTTTCATTTTCATTTGCATCTTCTAATTCTTGTTTTAATATTTTTAAACGATTTATAACTTCATTGTTATTTTCCGGGAGTTTAGTTAAGATTTCCTGTGCATTATTTAATTGCTCACCATCCTTAAAATCAATATCATTTAATTTTTCAAATTGATCTATTTGTAAATCTTCAACTTCTTTAAATATTAAATTAGAATATTCTTCACACCCAAGTTCTCCACGATCTGATATACCAACAATATTATTAATTGGTCTAACATTTATTGGCTGATTAATAGGTCTAGCATTAGGTTGGTTTGGAACATCATCAAACCCATTCTCACCATCTTCATTTACATTTTCTTCTTGAGGTACTTGCGCCTCTTCAATTTGTTCTTCATCATAAGCATCGTCGATTAATACTTCTTTATCAAAATTATTATCAAATTGATCTACATAATCATCAACTTTATTGATTAAATCTTCTTTCTCAGCTTGAACAACTGGCGCTTCTTCGTTTAATGCTTCTTCTTGATCTTGAACAATTTGCACTTCTTCTTCAAAAATCTGATCTTGTTTTAAATCTTCTTCTTGGTATATAGGTGTTGCAGATTTTTTAAAGTTTTCTTTTTGCTCAAATTTAGAATCTAAAACCTCAACCTCTTCCTCCTCTTTTTCTTCTTGTAACTTAAATGAGAATTCTTTTGATACAAAATTTTGTAATTTTCTGTAAAAAACAATCTTATTGTTTAATATTTTTAAATCAATATTATCAATTACATTAATATCGTATAATTCATTAATTAACTCTGATAATGAATTATCGACGTCAGCTTCTTTATCCAAAATAAGTAGAATTTTCTTAAATAAATTATTTAAACGCACCTCATCTATAGGTTCTTCATTTTTTACCGTACCAGTTGATATTTGTCTATATAAATTAGTAAGGCTTAGATCTTCAGAGAATATCCCCTCTCTGCTTATATAAGATGGTTCTGCTAAACCTTCTGCTTGATTTAGTTGTTCATTTCTTCTCTTTTCCTGTTCTATTTTTTCTAATTCTTCTTTAGAATTTCGATAATTAAAATCAGAATTTTTATTCTTAAAGAATGATCCCATGAATCCTTAACTTGGTTTAATTAAATTGTATATTAATGATAATCATATAGTAAATTAAATAACAAATCAAATCAAAAGTTAAAATAATTTAATCATTACTAGTTAAGATTTATATTTAAATCAATTTTAACACATTAGAGATTCCTTTTGCTTATATGAAACTATTAAATAATTATCTACTTGATATATTCAATTAGT
>JAYUJO010000066.1:0-6917 GCA_043765215.1 Rickettsiales bacterium
CGCCCTACATAGCCAACGACATGAGATAATAGATTGCCGTAAGGATATATTCTTTTTTGCTCTCTCTCGAAACTAAACCCTGGCATACCTAAATTATAAATTTTTTCATGCTCAAGTGGAGTTATATCGCGTTTAATCCAAACAAATTTTTTATTACTTTTAAGATCAGATAAAACTTTGTTTTTATCTAATCCTTGAATAACACTTAATAGTTTATTCACCGCATCTTCGGGATCAATAACTTTATTTGGGCTTGCAAAAAGAGAAGCTCCAGGCAAGTTTACTGCTAGTAAATTATTATTACGATCAACAATGTCTAAGCGAGGCATTGATTGTGTTTGCAAAATATTTTTTAAAGCAATATCATTATTGCTTGCCACATAAATTAACCTAACTGCAATGATAAGAAAAATAAATGAGAAGCCAAATATAATAATATTAATGCGTGTTTGAGTTATGTTATCTGATAATTTCCATTGGAATAAAGATTTCCCAGCTACATTTAATTTTATGGATTGTAGCAATAAAAATATGCTTTTCTTGTCCATAAAACTATTTTTTACCAGAAACCGTTATATATTGCTGAGGACCTTTTTTATACCGCCATTTTACTGTTTTATTATGAGCTGCGATCACTTGCTTAGTCGAACTAATATCTTCAACTTTTAAAGGATCACAATCCATTTGAGAGATTTGTGTATTTGATAATTTTATATATTGCTCATTTAATTGCTTTAAACGCTCAGGTGAAGATAAATAGGCAAGTTCCGCTTTTAACAAATGTATAGTATCAATTTCATGATTAAGTTGGTTATTTACCTCATAAATTTCTGCTTTTATGGTAATCACACTTTCTTTAATAGTAAATAAAGCATATATGGTGACTAAACAGGTAATAATTACAATCGAAATAGGGGTTTTCTCAAGCAACATTTCTGCCCCCAATTTTTTGCGCTATTCTTAATTTCGCAGATCTTGCCCTAATATTTAAGGTAACTTCTTCTCGCGTTGGTGATATTGGTTTTTTAGTAATGACTTTAAGCCATTCATGTTCTTTATATTCCTCAATATCTTTGGCATATTTTGACTTTGACACTTTTTTAGCAGAGTTACTTTTGAAGAAGTTTTTAACAATACTATCTTCAAGTGAATGAAATGAGACAATTGCAATCATTCCACCATCATTTAATAAATCACGAAATTCGTTTAATAACTTTTCTAAAGCATATAGTTCTTTATTAATAAAAATTCGAATGGCTTGAAATGTTTTAGTTGCAGGATCAATTTTTCCATGGCGATAATGCATCGCTTCTCGAACAATTTCGGCCAGTTTAAGTGTGGTATCAATTTGATCATTAAGGCGATACTCAACAATAGCTCGAGCAATTGCTCTTGATTGAACTTCCTCTCCATATTTATAGATTACATCAGCAATTTCGTGTTCGGGCGCGCTCATTATCCACTCATGCGCACTTAAACCCTTATTGCTCATTCGCATATCAAGTGGGCCATCTTGCATGAATGAAAAGCCTCTTTCTGCAGTGTCTACTTGCATCGAAGATATGCCTAAATCAAGAACTATCCCATCGAATTTTTTTTTCAATAATGTTTGAGCACAATCGGCAAAATTACTTTGTATAAAATCAAATCTATTGCCAAATTCATTTTTTAAATTATCTGCAAATCTAATAACAGTTGGATCTTGATCTAGAGCCGTAACTTTTATTTCATCATTTATATTTAATAATGCTTTGCTATAACCGCCAGCACCAAAAGTACAGTCAAGATAACTGCCCTGTGGCTTGCAAGCAAGATGTTCTAAAACTTCTCCAAGCAAAACAGGACAATGCCCATTTAGCTTTTGTTTTTGGAGATATTCATTCAGATTCATCTTATTCCTACTTATTAATAAAATTGTTTTTTAAAATTTGTCTATTTTCTTGAGCAATTTCTTTTGCCGCTTTTAAGTGTTTCTCAAAATTCATTGGATTCCAAATTTCAAATACTAATCCTTTGCCAATAAATGAAGCTTGGTCAGTAATTTCTACTTGATGCATTAAATAATTCGGTATAATTACCCTTCCCTCATTATCAAATTGCAACTGCACCGCTTCTCCCATTACTATAGTTTCAAACGCATCTCTTTCAGCCGAATATGGATCCAAATTTTGAATAATTAAGCTAAGCTCATTTAATCTAGTCATACTACATCCTTCTAAACAATTATTTTTAAAAGAAGGGTAAACTATGAATCCATTCAAATTTTCATCCGATAATATAGCTCGATAACCAGCTGGAATCGAAATCCTGCCTTTTTTATCAATCTTATTAAGATATCGTGAAAGAAAAATACTCATTTATTTTACTATAATTTTTAATACTATTTCACATTACAATAAAAAAGTAATCTTAAAATGGTAAAAAATGGGCTAATATGGGATTTTATGTCCTTGATCTCAAAATATGCTTTATCTTTGTTACAGTCAAGCGCTATTTTGGTAACAATTTACTTATTAGTTAGCACTATGTTAATAGGTTCACATTAAAAATAATATAGTAAAAAAACATTTATTAAAAACGTAATTTTGTATGTAAATTTATTTTATAAATATTAATCAAAAATTTTAAATATATAAAAAATAATACTTGCTAAAATATAGTTAAAGGCTCTATTCTATATTAGTAAAATTATTAAATTTAATGGGCTAATTTATATGGATCTATTTTTAATCGCAGTCAGCATATTAATAATTGTCTCTTTGATATTTATGATCAAAATTGTACCTCAGCAACAAGCTTGGGTGCTAGAAAAATTTGGAAAATTTGATCGTATATTAGAGCCAGGCTTAAATTTGATAATTCCAGTTATTCATCGCGTTGCATATAAGCACACATTGAAAGAGCAAGCTATTGATGTGCATGCTCAAACAGCGATCTCTAATGATAATGTCACACTATTAATTGATGGTGTATTATATGTTAAAATTATTGATCCAGCTGCAGCTTCATATGGTGTTGATAATCCTTATTATGCTATTTCCCAATTAGCGCAAACAACTATGCGTTCTGAAATTGGTAAGCTAAAATTAGATAGAACATTTGAAGAGCGTGATACTCTTAACCACGCAATTGTCACTTCAATTAACCAAGCTGCAATTAATTGGGGAATTCAATGCATGCGTTATGAAATAAAAGATATTCAACCACCAACAACTATTCTAGAGGCAATGGAGCTGCAAGTTGCAGCTGAGCGCCAAAAGCGCGCTCTAATTATGGAATCTGAAGGCCAAAGACAAGCAAAAATAAACGTTTCCGAAGGTGAAAAAGCTCAAGTAGTTTTAAGCTCAGAAGCTGCTTATATTGACCAAGTTAACCGCGCTAAAGGTGAAGCGGAAGCAATTTTATTTGTGGCAGAAGCTACTGCTAAAGGTATTGATATAGTCGCAAAATCAATTATAGAGGAAGGTGGGCAATCTGCTGTTGCACTTCGCGTAGCTGAACAATATATGGTGGCTTTTGGCAAACTTGCAAAAGAATCAAATACTTTACTTCTGCCAGCTAATCTTGAATCACCAAGTAGTTTCATAGCTCAAGCTATGGGTATCTATGGAGAAGTAAAAAATGTTACAGAAATAAAAAATAAGATTGATAAAAAATAAATTTTTATTTTTTAGATAGAGTATAGATGTTAGATAAGGGGCTCAATAATTTAAAGAGAATATATGAGTTATAATTTAAACAATATAGATTTAATTATTTCTAAAGCTCAAGAAGTAGATATTAAATCTATGAATATGCTCTCTAATCAAAAACGTATTTCTTATGAAAAATTTCAACCACAGTTTTGGCGCTCAAATGGAGATGCGGGTGAGATAGCTCAAAGAAAATGGTTTAAAGAGCTAATCGAAGATAACTCATATATTTGTTTAATAGCAAAACAAAATGATGAAATAATTGGTTTTGTTATTGGCAAGATTATATCCGCCCCTGAAGTTTATAATCCAGGTGGTTTAACTCTTTTAATTGATGACTTTTGTATTCTTAATTCTAATTGGAATTTGGTTGGAAATACTTTACTTAAGGAAATAAAATCTATTTCTAAGCAGCAAGGCGTTACCCAATTAATAGCAGTAAGTGGTAGTCACGATGAAGATAAAAAATCTTTTTTAAATGAATTTGGATTCCAGCTTCTATTTGGTTTGTTGGATCTGTTATTTGAGCATTATCATAAATTTTATATTAAGAAATTATATAGTAATTTTTTAAATGTTTAGATAAAAATTCTGAATATTAATTACCGCTTTTGCCAGAATGAAACCGAAATGCCTATCATCATTTTTCAGTAAGTAATCCATCTATCACCCGCATATATCATCATTTTCCAGAAGGAGCCCCGCTTTTAAAAACTCCATTTTTCTTATGAATTATATCATATTTACGAAGAGCAATAGAGTCTGTAAACTTAATAATACCTGATACTCCTTCAAAAGTTTGATTGTTCATTTTATTTATAAAATCTTCTCGTTTAAATTCAGGGCCAATATAAGTTCCAATCATGATGCCTGCATCATAAGCTAAAGAATGCATAAAGTTACTATTTTTAATATCCTGAGCCTTTAATTTAGAGGAAAAATCACTCGTTATAAATTTAATTGAACTTGTAAATGTGACATAAGTATTTTCTGCTATATCTATTCTATTATCCCCCGCCAGCACGGCTTTAGTATCCAAATTTAAATCTTTTGCCGCCTTTAACATGGATTTAAGTAAAATTGGATCATCTGCCATAATTACTACAGTTTGCTTTAGATTATTATCATCCTCATTTAACTCATCAACAATATTTGAAACTTTTTTTAATGACTCACTAATACTATCAGTATTAGTATTATCGTATAATTCAAGTGAAGCTAAATTTGCATTATTTTTACTTATCATATCTTTTAAAATGGCACTAACCATGCTGGAATGCCTTCCTTGTGGCATAAGTATTATATAATTTTGATAGTCATTTATTAGAAAATGATTAGTTAATTGCAGCAATTGCTTCATTGGCGCATGGCCCGAAACAAATATATTTGGCTCAGCCAAAACTGGATTATTAGATAATGAAATAATAATTGGTTTTTTACTTTTTAGTTTTTCAGCTGCAATGCGTGTAGGCTCTGAATAAATTGGTCCAATAATAATATCTATATCCTGCTCTAAAATTTTTTCAAGAGACTCAGCCAAGGTTTCTTGACTTGCCGAATCGTAGGTAACTATTCGTATTTTTGAACTAGCTCCGTTAGATAATCCAAGCTTAATCATTTTAGCGTATTCTTTACCTAAATCTGCATCAGGTCCAGAGATTGGCAATATTAATGCGATTTCAACAAATTTATTATTTGGAATTTTTTTAATTAAATTTTGATCCGTTGTGCTCTGGCAACTACTAACAAAAACAAGTAGCGCAAAAGAAATGATGTTTTTTAATATTTTTTGTTTTATATTATGCATAAATGAAATTTTAAATATGAAATTATGATTTTCAAATCAGGATTATATATCGTCTCTACACCAATTGGTAACTTAGATGACATAACAATTAGAGCACTTGAAACTTTAAAAAAGTCCGATGTAATTCTATGTGAAGATACCAGAGTATCTGCTAAATTACTAGCAAAATATAATATAAAGGCAAACTTGCGAGTCTATAATGATAGCAGTGATGAGCATACTAGAAGTTACGCTCAAGATTTAATTAATGCTGGTAAGGTTGTTAGTTTAATTTCAGACGCTGGCACTCCGCTTATTTCAGACCCTGGCTATAAATTAGTTCGAGATTTAAAAAAAAATAATATTCATATTGATGTTGTACCAGGTCCATGCGCTGCAATTGCGGCACTCACCCTCTCTGGTATGGCTACGGATAAATTTATTTTTGCTGGTTTTTTGCCAAAAACTAGACAAGGTAAGATTTCATCTTTTAAACAATATATGAATTCTGGTTGCACTTTAATATTTTATGATACAGCTAAAAGATTGATCTCCTCACTTGAAATTGCTCAAGAAGTGATGGGTAATCGACAAGCCAATATTGGCCGCGAATTAACCAAATTATATCAGGAATCTAAAACTGGCCACTTACAAGAATTAATTGATTATTATGGCCAAAACTCTCTTAAAGGCGAAATTGTTTTAATTATTTCGGGTGAGAGTAATAATGATTTTTCATTAAATAATTTACATTTAGAAATCGAAAAATTATTAAGTCAAAACAAGACTGCTAAAGATGTTGCAAAACAATTATACGAGCAAAATCGAAGTGTTTTAAGCAAAGGGGAAATATATAAACTAGTCAATCAATTAAAGAAAAAGTAATATTGGCGTTTAAGTTTTAATTAGATTGTATATGTTCAAAAAAATATTGCCTAGCAAGTGGCAGAGGTTTATCCAGTAAAATATATCTATTGAAGAAATAGGTAGTTAATTTTAAGGCATTATTTACGCTCTCTTTGCTTATTTCCTCTTTTAAATTAAACTGTGGAATTAATAACAATTTATCAGCATAAGCAAATCCTGCATTTTTAGAAACTGCTCGACCAGTTTTTGGCGAAACATAATATAAATCATCCTTACTGCCAGTCACTGCGCAAGAATCTAGCTGTAAACTATAACCAGATTCTGCCAAAATAGATAATTCAAATTCAAAGTATTTTTGAAATAAAAATTTATCTCTCATTGAATCCAAAAAACTAATTAAGGCAGGGAAAAGATTATTATGAGGTTCTCGCTCGCAAAAAGATAATAATAATAAATTAGTAATTGAGTTAAAAGCGTATAGTTTAGTTTTATTTATTAATAAGTAAGCATTATAAGACTTGATTAAATCTGCTTTAGCATAACCCAAATGCTCGTGAAGCCTTGCATTCCAA